>CAYUFZ010000123.1:6648-7789 GCA_964444025.1 uncultured Emticicia sp. | reverse complement strand
ATTGCAGAAACTGTTGGAACTGTAAAAAACAGAATGGATTTATTTGACCATTTCTTTCCAAATAATGGAAGAAAAGGTTGGTGGCAAAAAGGTGATGCTTATATTCATAGAAAATATTTAATTGATAGTCTTTTTGGAAATGAAAATGTAAATGGTTACGCAAACATTGTTAAACTATATTTGAAGGAAAATTATAAAATCAAAGAAATCTTTGTAGAAGTCACTCCAATTGTAAAATCAAGATTTAAAAAATTACAAGAAACAGGATTAGAAGCAGAATTGTATTTTATGAATAATTTCAATTCTATTGACCAATTTAAAAATGGTACTTTAGAAGATGCAAGATTATTTGGAGATGGATATGATTTTCAAATAACTGTAAATGATTCTTTATATTTAGCAGAAGTTAAAGGAATTAGAGCAAGTAAAGGACGGTTTAGAATGACTGAAAATGAATACAACAAAGCGTTGGAATATAAAAATGATTATCTAATTACTTTGGTTCTTAATATGAATGATTTACCCGTTTTTTTAACAATCGAAAATCCTGCAAACAATTTAAAGTTTAAAAAAGAAGAAAGAATATCTAAACCAATTATTGAATATCATTTATTGTCTGATATATGCTAAGTTTTGAAGAGAAAATATCAATTTTAGAAAACTATTTACTTCAAAAAAGTGATAGTTATGCTGATAGCTTCAAGACTGATATTGCATTTTTTTTAGGCGAATTTGAAAAGCAAAATTCTAATCTTAATTTTTTAAATAAAATATCTTCTATTGAAGAAATTGAAAATTGGGTTAATAATCTTACATCAAAAATTGTGATGAAGTTTGATGAAGAAAATGAACAATTAACCGACTTTTTATTTTATGCACTAAACCCATAGCCCCGATTGCAGTGGAAATCCTTTTTTGAGAGGAACGAACAAAAAAGATTGTAACGAAAAGCGGGAAATAGCTCCAAAAAAATTTTCGGCAGTTTCGAAACTTTCTGGTTTGTTCAGTGAAAGTGCAATTCCTTTCATCAATTATCGTGTTGCTGAAAATATTTTTTGCAGAAGCTTTGATGCAGGAAATTTATCACGTTCGGATACGGCTTTTGATGGGCATGGTTTTGAGAGAAATTGGACGAAAAAGG
>CAYUFZ010000123.1:0-6638 GCA_964444025.1 uncultured Emticicia sp. | reverse complement strand
TAGTACTGAAAAAATTGCCGAGTTCAATTCACTCTCAAGAGTTTTGTCCGATTTTCAAGGTAAAGATTTGGCTCATAAATTAGCAGAATTTAGAAATGAGAGAATTGATTTAGCAAATCGGTTATACAATATTGAAAGTTCACTTTACCATATCGTTGCCCGAAAAAATAATGAACTTGTGCTTTTTGAAACAGATTATGAAAAGATCGACATTAAAAATATTCACTCCGTTAAGCAAAATAATGCAAGCTTGCAATTTGAGGATGGAAAGAATTTTTATAGTTTCAACTACTCGAAAAGTACACTTTTTAGGAAGTTTTACATTCCTCAAAATGCTTTCAGACTTCCAATTGAAATTATAGAAGATCCTTACACCTTGTTGCTTGAACTTTTTGAAGAGAAAACTTTAAAACTAGCAACAGATAAGTCTGTAAGAGGTATAAATTATGTGATTTTACCACTTTATGGAATTCAAAATAAACAAAAATTTGTATTTGAAAAAAGCGGTCTAAATCAGTGGAATGCAGGAGGAAGAAAAAGGGATTTTGGAGAGGTTTACATTCCAATTCCAGCAGAAATACACAAACAATTCCCTAATTTCTTTCCAGCAAGAGACGAATTGTTTGAATTGAAAATTCCAACAGGAGAAGTTTTTTCGGCAAAAGTTTGTCAAGATAATTCAAAAGCTTTAATGACAAATCCAAACAAAGCACTTTCTGACTGGTTGCTACGTAAAGTTTTTCAAGTAAAAGAAGGAGAAATTTTGACCATCGAAAAAATGAATGAATTTGGTTTTGATAGTGTTCTAATTATAAAAGAAGAGAATGGAAACTATAAAATTGATAAAGCGAAACTTGATAGCTATGAACAGTTTATTACTGAATAAAAAAGCACTGTCTACAAAAACATCGGTTTGGCAATATGGTGGCAGAATGGCTTCGATTGGATGTTTGTGCAAGGCTCAGACTCGTTCTTCGCCTGAACGTTTATGCTAAAATACCCGCTTTCTGTAAAATCCGGAACGTTACTAGCAATTATGACTAGGGGGGTATCTAAACATAAATGTAAGTTTGTAAAAGAAAAATAAGCAGCCACAACAAGGTATTTCATAAAGATTGAAAGACGGACGTAATTAAAATTTGCTCATTCTTTTGTCATTTATTTTGGTGTTTGATGCTCCGAAACCTGCCCGAATGTAATAAGACCCTTCCTTGATTTTTAATAACAAGAGTCATGGTTTCGGGCAGGAGACAATTCATATTTTTATAATTCTTTCAGCACCCATTCCATTTCTCGACTGATGGAATCGTTGAGGTTAATTTGATATTCTTTGGGCAAAACACCCCAAGTATAGGTTTCTATTTCTAAATGATTGGTGAATCGCTTATTTTTTTGTACTGCTAATGTTTTAGAAATTTCGTTTTGTGTAGAATCCAATAATCCGTAGGTGTCTAAAAATAAAGGCACGTGAAAATGGATTCTCCAGCTTTTTATTTCCGAATGAAAATCTTGTATTGCTTCGCTCAAGTCAGGATATTTCAAGAAACTTCCATCTTTCTTTTCGGCTACCACTTGATGCAGGTAAGTGGGTTCGTTGTATTGTTGGATTAATGTTAGTTTTTTCTCTGAATCTTGACTGAAATCAATTTTGAGAGCCGAACTAATTTGAATTTTCCCAACCTTAATTCCCGCATTTTCCATTTTTTCAATGACAACGGAAGGTTCTTCAAAACCTACTGCAAAGTGGCATACATCATAGCAAAGTTGTATATGTAGGCGTATGGCATCTTCCGCTTCTTGACTAGAGAAGCCCTTTTTTTGTAATTTTTCGATTCCGATAGGCAATAGGTAAGTTTCATACCAATGAATAAACTCCTCTGAATTTTCTAAAATACCATCGGGTTCAGGCTCAATGTCGAGATGTAGTATTTTCCCTGTTTGGATTTTTAAATCTATTAAATGCTCCACAACCGAAACCATGTTTTGGGTAGCGATGACGGTCGCATTTTCTAATAAATCACTATTTTTCCACCAGAATCTATACGACAAAGGAGAAGTTGAAATACCGCCTTCTGGCATGTCTTCGGGTAAAAGATTTGCCAGTAAATCAAACATACGAATGGTATAAGCGGTACGGTCGTAGCTTGTCCAATCGGGGGCATGAACCAAATCCTTTACGACAACTTCGTGGAAGTTTCCATAAGGAAATCCATTCATCGTAAACACATACAAGTGATTTTCTTGCAGCCAACTTTTGAATGTTTGAAGATTATTTTTTTCGAGTAAATCGATGCTTGCCTGATTCGCAAGCCTAAGCCCGATACCCATGGATTGATTCGGACATACTTGAGATTTAATGGCAGGAATGCTCTGTTGGAGCGTTAAAAAATGCTCTTTCCAATCTTCTCCAGGATGGATATTGCTACAATAGCTTAGGTGTCCGTAGGTTGTTTTCATTTTAATTGTCTTGATGGTTTAAGTTATAAAGCTCATTCAATTTTTTTAATTCATCGACTGAAGCTTTCATTAACTCAAAATCTACTTCATGAATTTCCTTGCCCTTTCCAAGTTTCTCTAAAATTGTAATGGTCAAAATTCCGCCCAAATGTTCTCTAAATTCATTCAAACCTTCCCATAAGTTTTGTTTATCATTTTCTCCTAAGGCATCGTGATACAGATGAAAGCCAAGTTTTTTCAGTAAAACAAGCACACGGATGGCATCTTCTTTGCAAATTAGCCCAATGAGGTGCGAATAAATACTATCCAGAGCAATACCAATAGCCACAGCCTCTCCGTGACGAATTTCAAAATTGCTTAAATATTCTAATTTATGTGCAGCCCAATGCCCAAAGTCCAATGGTCTTGCAGAACCCATTTCGAAAGGGTCTCCGCTCGAAATATGTTGGGTATGAAGAGCAGCAGAGCGGAATATTTGTTCGTTCATGACAATCATATCTCGTTTTGCCATTGCTTCGGCATGTGTTTCCAGCCATTCAAAAAAAGCAATATCTTTTATCAGAGCCACTTTTACAGCCTCCGAAATACCTGAACGCCAATCCCTGTCATTCAAAGAGGTCAAAAATGTTTCATCGTTGAAGACGGCAACTGGTGGCGAAAATGTGCCTAAAAAATTCTTTTTACCTAAAAAATTGACGCCATTTTTTACCCCAACACCCGAATCATTTTGAGAAAGAACAGTAGTAGGAATGCGAATATGCTTTACCCCTCGGTGGGCAATACAAGAAGCGTAGCCAACCATGTCGAGAAAAGCCCCTCCTCCAATAGCTGCCACAAACGAATGTCTGTCGATGCCGTGTTCGTTGATTGCCAACAACACTTTTTCAAGATATTCGGGTTGATTTTTGACAACTTCTCCCCCTGGAAGTATCAAAATTTCATCAATAAGGGTGACATTCTCTACGAAACTGAAATAATCTCGGATAGATTGAGTTAGATTTTCATGGCAATTTGCTACTCCTTCATCAACCAAAAAAAGAATTTTCTTTCTAAATGTCTGACTCCCAAAGTTTGTAAGGAAATCTTTAAAAATAGGATTGTCTTCTTGAAATAGATTTTTAGTGAAAACAATACTGAATTTATAAGGTACTTGAAATGATTGTTGAATTTGGTTCATTGTCGGTATTTTGTAGGGTCTAATATGTTTTATTTTGAAAAGAGTAAGTATTATTATGTGACGGCAAATATTTTTGCTAATCTTATTGAAATGGGTAATAAAGCCAAAACTAACAAGGCATAAAGCAGATTTCCACTCACCGACACCCAAGCCGCATCCATGATAATTAGCGAAAGTACTCCTGCTTTTACAGCTTTGCCAATAGCCGAGCCGATAGGGTTTTGCATGGCGGTCAGAAGTGGTTTAAACACCGAATATGCGTGAAATCCGATAAATATCATGGCAATCCAAAAATTACCAACTTGAAAAGCAACCACCGCTTGGCTAACGCTGACGAGTAAGTATAGCCCTGCTGCAAAATACAATGTTTTTTTGTCCCCTCCATGTACTTCTCCTCGACTAATCATGGTGATAGCCGCAATGTAACAAATAGGAATCAGACTTAGTAAGTACCATTGGGAGAGGGCATCGGGAAAGATACTGATACCTAATAATAAATTTCCTCCCCTACACATCCCCATATTGATAGGCCCTAAAATAGCATGATGTTTGCCGAATTTATCGTAAATAAGAGCCAAAAAAGTAATAGATATTGCAATGATTCCACTTGAAAAATTGACAAGAAAAGCAACTATTATTCCCAATAATAATAAGAATAACCCATAAATGATGGCATTTGAACGGCTAATTTTACCGCTAGGAATGACTCTTTCCGGACGCTCAACTTTGTCTAGTTCTAAGTCGAAAATATCATTAAATACAATTCCTCCGGCATATAAGCATTTGGTAGAAACAATCAATAAGAAAACACCCAAATAATTCAACTCTAAAAGACTATCCGACAAGCCAGCAATAGCAATTCCGGCAAATATGTCGGCAATAGCTGTCATGATATTGGCAGGTCGAACAATTTGTATATATGGTTTGAGATTCAAAGGATTAAAAATTTAATGATGAACAAACAAAATACAAATTAATCAAAAAAACTGTTATTTTGTTTCTCATTACGCCAAAAAAGCTTGCCAATATATTGAAATCGACAAGCTTTTTTGTTGAAATTGAATAAAAAAGGAATAATTATCGACGATATTACGAAATAAAGCGACTTTATATTAATTGATAAAAATTGAATTTTTATCAATTCTAGGAATTTGCCCACCTCTCAAGACCGTATTTCCATTAAATTTTAAACTTTGGTCAATGACTTGCGGACTTTCAAAATCTGCAACATTTATTTGTCCACTTTGAGCAAACGCATCAATGGCATTTTTGTAGCAAACTTTTTGAATTGTTTCATCAGATAGCCCACGAATTTTCATCAAGGCTGCCGTTTTAGGTACTGCCAAGGGGTCTGAAATACCCCAATCTGCCGCAGAATTGACCATGATTCTCTCTGGACCATATTTTTTGACAATTTCGACCATTCGCTCATTGCCCATTTTGGTAAAAGGATAAATGGTAAAAGCTGCCCAAAAGCCTTGTTCCAATACACTTTCAACGGTTTCTTCGTTGTTGTGGTCGATGATAACCATCCCAGGGTCGATGCCATGCTCGAGAGCGATAGACATGCTTAATTCTGTTCCTTGTTTTTTATTTCTGTGAGGCGTATGTACTTGCACCGGCAAGCCAGCCTCTTTGGCAAGCTCCAATTGAAGTCGGTAGTATTTTTCTTCGGCAGCAGTTTGGTCATCAAAACCAATTTCGCCTACGCCAACCACCCCTTCTTTATAGACATACAGAGGCAAAATCTCCATGACTTCTTCTGCCAAAGCCTCGTGATTGGCTTCTCTGGAATTAAGCCCGATGGTACAATAATGTTTGATTCCAAATTGCGAAGAGCGAAATCTTTCCCAACCAACCAAGCTGCTGAAATAATCTTTGAAAGATGCCAACCCTGTGCGAGGCTGTCCCAACCAAAAAGCCGGCTCGATAATAGCGACTACGCCAGCATCGATGAGTGCGGTATAATCATCGGTGGTGCGTGAAGTCATGTGGATGTGTGGGTCAAAGAATTTCATTCCTTTGACATAGTCTAAATAATTTGCCTGAATATTCTTAGACATTTCCAATTCGTCGGGAGTACCTTCAAAATGAGAAGGATTTTGGCTAAATTCTTTATCTTTTTGGCACATTTTCTTGAAATATTGATAAAAATCAATGGTTTATATTGAATAGAATTTATTGATTAATCATTTTCGTAATTCATCAATCCTGTTTTGTTTTCTGATTGATAAACCATCTCCCAACTAAATTCTCCAGCCTCAACTTTCTGTTTGAGTTCGGTCTGATTTGCCAAAAGCTCATGGGCGGCATCAAAAGATGATTCATAACAAGCTAATGCTCCAGCAATTCTTTCCAATGGAATATTAGAAATGAGGAGTCTGTCTAAATCGGGTAGGAGAGAGGCATCTAAGAATTTTGAAGTGACGCACCACGCTTCAGCAGGTAGATGCCTTCCTGCTGCCCATCGTTCATGAGCCAATTCCGAAATATTTTTGGTCAATGTTGCATTTGCTCGCTCTTGTAAACCCAATATTTTATGAAGAGGTTTGTCGTTAAAGATACATTTGAGAATCAATTGATTCCATGCCGCTTCCGAAAAATATTGTTTCGGATAAGGATTTTGAAATGCAATGGCATCAAAAATTAACCCAATATTAGACCTTACGGCATCCGTTGCTCGCAATAACCAGTATTTGGGAAAATGCAAAATAGGCAATGAACTTACTAAAGCTACGGCTTCGTTATTTTCTGCCGTTTCAAAGAGATTATCTATACATTTACAGTAAGAATCTTTGTCTGAGGCATCGAGTAGGCTTATGAAATAAACTCTGACCAGTCTGTCGAGGCTCCATTGGTTTATCGACAATCCATCTGTCATTTCTAAACTTTGAATGCTTGTTTTTGAAATGAATCGAGAAGCAGCGACAAAAGCAGTTTGTATTGATTTATTAGAAAATTTTTGCGTTTTACTCTCAATCCATGCCCATTCTTTTGGATTGGC
>CAYUFZ010000122.1:0-7802 GCA_964444025.1 uncultured Emticicia sp. | reverse complement strand
ATTAAATGCGACAACGAAAGGGTGCATTTTCAGTTTAAAGAGGCACTGATTTTGTGCGATAATCCTGCTTGGCTTTTGGTTGATGATAAATTATATCATTTTGAAAAACATGTTGACGGGAAAAAATTAAGGCCATTTTTGCAAAAAAATCACATAATAATACCGAAAAAAATAGAAGAAACGTATTATAAAAATTTCGTAGCTCCTCTGATAGCTCAATTTGATGTATTTGCCCAAGGATTTGAAATAAAATATGAGCGGTCGGAGGTGAAGTCTTTCCTGAAAATTGCTGAATATACCCCCACGCCTGCTCTGACACTGTACGATTCCTCCGACGCATCGCAAAACAACGACAATGCCAACGAAAGCAGTATTAAGTTTACGCTCTCTTTTTGCTATGGAAATGAATTTTTTGATTTTAGTACATTTGCGGCAAGTGCTCATGTAAAGCTAGAACAAACTGAAGATTCTTGGATTTTTCACAAAGTAAAGAGAGAATTGAAGTTTGAAAAAAATCAACATACTTTTTTAAAAGAAATGGGGCTAAACCTGAAAGCTGGGGTAGGTGTACTTCCGAAAAGGCAGGCGTTTGCATGGTTGCAAAAAAATCGAAAATCCTTAGACGAAGGGCAGTTTACGATACAACAAGTGACCCAAAGTGAGGACGAAAAGCTGTACTTTTTGGGATATTCGTCTATTGATATACAAATTGAAGAAACGAATGATTGGTTTGATATCAAGGCAAAAGTTCGTTTTGGCGAGTTTGAAATACCTTTTTTGAAGCTCAAAGGATTGGTAATGTCGAATAAACGAGAATTTATATTACCCAATGGGCAGATAGCGGTCATTCCGGATGAATGGTTTGTGAAGTATTCGGAATTATTTGGTTTTTTGCATCAAATTGACGACGATACCCATATTCTAAAGAAACACCATCTGATGTTGGTTCAAGATTTAACAGATGAGGGATATGCTCATTCTGTTTTGAGTAGAAAATTGGAGCGTTTGCGAGATTTTGATAAAATAGCCGTTTATGATGCTCCCAAAGGATTGAACGCCTCTCTCAGACCGTATCAAAAAGCGGGTTATGATTGGCTTAATTTCTTGTCGGAGTATCAATTTGGGGCATGTTTGGCAGACGACATGGGCTTGGGAAAAACCATTCAAACATTGGCATTTTTGCAGGCTCAAAAAGAATCAGGCAAAGCAGAACACCCAAGTTTGCTTCTGATGCCAACGTCTTTGATTTACAATTGGCTGAAAGAAATTGAAAAATTTACGCCTGAGCTTAAAGCTTTTGTTTATACAGGTAGCAATAGAGAAAAAAATACACAACAATTTGATGCTTTTGATTTGATTTTGACTTCTTACGGCATATTGCGTCTGGATATTGACTTAATCAAAAATTATCGTTTTCATTATGTTATCTTAGATGAATCACAAACAATTAAAAACCCTTCTTCTATTATTTCAAAAGCTGTGATGCAATTAAATGCTGCGAATCGATTGATTTTGACAGGTACACCGCTCGAAAATAGTACGATGGATTTGTGGTCTCAGATGACTTTTATCAATCCTGGTTTGTTGGGAACTCAAAATTTTTTCAAGAACGAATTTCAGATTCCTATCGAAAAACAACAAGATGAACAAAAAACGCAGAGATTGTATCGGCTTATCAAACCATTCATGCTTCGTCGGCATAAATCTCAAGTAGCAACGGAGTTGCCCCCAAAAGTAGAAAGTGTCCATTATTGCGACATGACAGTCGAGCAAGAAAAAGCTTATGAGGAAGCAAAGTCGTATTATCGAAATATGATTTTGGAACAAATGGAAGGAGAAGGGAGTATGAAGACTCAATTAGCAGTACTACAAGGACTTACAAAGTTGCGTCAATTGGCGAATCACCCAATATTAGTGGATGAAAATTTTGAAGGGGAATCTGGAAAATATTCAGAAGTGATTCAAAAGTTGCAAACAATTTTAGAAGAAGGACACAAAGTGCTGATTTTTAGTCAAGTTGTGAAGCATCTGACCTTGTACAAAAATTATTTGGAAGAAGAAAATATAAGCTATTGTTATTTGGATGGGGCGACTACCAATAGGCAAGAACAAGTAGATATTTTCCAAGAAAATAAAGCAATCAAGGTTTTTCTGATTTCTTTAAAAGCGGGAGGTTTGGGTTTGAATTTGACCTCCGCCGAGTATGTATTCTTACTAGACCCTTGGTGGAATCCAGCCATCGAAGCACAAGCCATCGATAGGGCACACCGAATCGGACAAAAAAATACTGTATTTACCTATAAATTTATTACACGAAATTCGCTCGAAGAAAAAATCCTCTTGTTACAGAAAAATAAGAAAAAATTATTTGATGAGCTAATTACTACTGAAGAAAGCTTTGTAAAAGGCTTGAGCAAAGAAGATATGTTGAGTTTGCTAGATTAATAGCTTTTTTCTCTTACTTTAGGTCAAAAAAATATAAAAAAAAGCCAATATGTTTGCATCATTTCAGCAAATTCTGTGCTTATTTTGCTATATTTAATTTAATCCTTAACATATTCTATGAAAAAATTATTTTTGGGACTACTATTCACTCCATTTTTACTTTTTGCTCAAACAAAAGCTGTGAAAGTTATCAGAGATGATGCCAATAAAAAGGTTGATATTTTGGTAGATGGAAAACCCTTTACGTCTTATATTTATCCTGGGCCTGACATTCTCAAAAAAGCAGTGTTGTATCCGGTTCGTACCTCCGAAGGAACTCTGATTACTCGTGGATGGCCTTTAGACCCTCGTCCAGGTGAGCGTGTGGATCATCCACATCATGTGGGCATTTGGTTTAATTATGAAGATGTCAATGGCCATGATTTTTGGAACAACTCCAATACCCCTCCCAATCCTAAAGCTATTTACGGTACAATTGTTCATACTGGAATTGTGGCAGTCAATTCAGGAAAAAATAAAGGAAATTTGATTGTTACTGCTGATTGGTTAGATAAAGACGGAAAAATAATGCTTAAAGAAAAGACAGAATATGTATTTCAGGGTACTGCCAAACAAAGAATCATTGATAGAATTACTACCTTGACAGCATTGGACAAAGAAGTGGTGTTTAAAGATGTAAAAGATGGAGCATTTGCGATTCGAGTGGCACGTCAATTGGAACATCCTTCTACTAAAGCAGAAATTTTTACAGATGCCAGCGGGGTAGCGACGAAAGTTCCTTCTTTAGATAATACTGGTATTACTGGTAATTATCGGAATAAGGAAGGGATAGAAGGCGAAGAAACATGGGCAAAACGTTCGGATTGGGTTAACTTACGTGGACAAATTGGTGAAGAAAAAATCTCCGTTGCTATTATCGACCATCCTAAAAATGTCGGATATCCTACGTATTGGCATTCGAGAGGATATGGTTTATTTGCGGCGAATCCTTATGGTCAAAAAATATTCTCGAATGGAAAACAAGAGTTGAATTTTACTTTAGCTCCTAAAATGTCTTCAACGATGCGGTTTAGATTGGTCGTGACTTCTGGAGAAGTTTCAGATGGAGAAATGAATCAATTGTCTGCCGATTTTGCAAAACAATAATGACATTATAAAAATGGATTTGCCATTCGGCAAATCCATTTTTATAAATTCTTAATAAAATTAAGCCTTTTTCTTTACCGGGTTTGACGTTGAAGTCGGAGCCGCTTGAGATGCAGGAGTAACTTCTCCTTTGATTGTCAAAACGACATTTGAATTTTCAGCATTGCTGCTTACAGTAATCGTTTTGATAAAAGTACCAGGGCGGCCTGGAGTGTTATATCCTACTTTGATTACACTTTTTGCACCCGGCATGATTGGGTCTTTTGAGTATTCAGGAGTGGTACAACCACACGAAGGTTGTGCATTTGAAATAATAACTGGAGCATTTCCTACATTGGTTACTTCAAATGAGTAAGTTGCTACTGGGCCTTCTGCCAATTTGCCGAAGTCATGGGTTTCTTTGCCGAATTTTAAAACCCCTTGGGCTTGAGATGCTACTGCAAAGACAAATACTGCTACTAGAGTTGAAAATAATTTTTTCATTAGTTTTCGATTTGATTTTTGAGATACTATATTAATTGATTGATTATTTAATACAAATAAACAATTTTTATTTTGTAATCTAAAAATTTTTAACAAGTTATTAACAAAATTCAAGCGACAGGCTATTTTTGAAAAATACAATATTTTTTTTACCTTTACACAAACTTAGTTAGTAGAACAACTAATTTCGGCAATCAAAAACAATGGATAAAATTGCCTTTAATTTCAGCTTATGATAGACCTACCCGAACTAATCACTTCGAAGTTTGTATTAACTAAATCTGAAGTGTTAAATGATTACCGAATTGCTTGTGAAAGCCGGGAAGTTAGTTATATCGGACGACAAGATGTATTCAGAGGAAGAGCTAAATTTGGTGTTTTTGGAGATGGGAAAGAATTGGCTCAGCTTGCCCTTGCTAAAGTGTTTCGTAAAGGCGATTTCCGTTCGGGATATTACCGTGACCAAACATTGTTGGCTGCGGTGGGTATCTTGACTTGGCAACAATTTTTCGCTCAGCTGTATGCCCATACAGATATAGCACACGACCCATTCACGGGCGGGCGTTCGATGAATGCCCACTTTGGCAATTCGTGGGTAAATGAAGCTGGAGAATGGCTTGATCAAACTCAGATGTATAATACAGTTTGCGATGTGTCTTCTACGGCTGGGCAAATGCCAAGAGCGGTCGGCTTAGCGTATGCCTCAAAATTATATCGAAACAATCCACAACTGAAAGCTTTGTCTAAATTCTCCGTCGATGGAAATGAGGTTTGTTTTGCTACCATCGGAGATGCTTCTACTTCTCAAGGAATGTTCTTTGAGGCAATTAATGCCGCTGGAGTATTGCAAGTTCCTTTGGTTTTTTCGGTTTGGGATGATGGATATGGTATTTCTGTTCCGATTGATTATCAAACAACAAAATCGAGTATCTCGGAGGCTTTGGCAGGTTTTCAACGCACAAATGATTCCAACGGATTGGAAATTATTGTGGCTCATGCTTGGAATTACCAAGAGCTTATCGAAGCTTATCAAAAAGCAGCTATATATGCCCGTGATTATCATGTTCCGGTTTTGGTACATGTGAAAGAAGTTACGCAACCTCAAGGACATTCTACGTCGGGGTCGCATGAAAGATACAAATCTAAGCAACGATTGCAATATGAAAAAGATTTCGATTGTAATCTAAGATTTCGTCAATGGATTTTAGAAAATGGGTTTGCAACTGATTCGGAGATTGCTGAAATTGAGCATACTGCCAAAGAAACTGCCAAAACTGCTCGAAATGATGCTTGGACGGCTTATCGAAACTCTTTTCGGGAGGATATAGATGCTGCGATAGCTTTGCTCAAAACGGCTATTCAAACTGCTACAAAAGCTGAGGAATTCAAATGGATATTGGATGCTTTGTCTAAAACAGATAATCCAAGTGGAAGGGATGTGATTTCGGCAATGAAAAAGGGAATCCGGCTACTGCCTGCTACTGAATCGCTCAAACAAGATTATTTATCTTGGATTCGACTTGCCGAGCAAAAATATGCAAAAAAATATAATACGCATCTTTTAAGTGAATATACTTCTTCTCCTATGAATGTAGAGGCGGTTATGCCGACTTATGCTGATAATGCCTCTTATGTAGATGGAAGGGAAATTATTAATATCTTTTTCAATAAACTTTTTGAAAGAGATGCCCGAGTATTTGCTATCGGAGAGGACGTTGGTAAAATTGGCGATGTTAATCAGGGATTTGCGGGTTTGCAAGAAAAATATGGTGAATTGCGGGTGACAGATACGGGTATTCGAGAGACGACGATTGTCGGGCAGGGAATAGGGGCTGCCATGCGAGGATTGAGGCCTATTGTTGAAATTCAGTATTTTGATTATATTTATTATGCTCTATCGATTTTAACAGACGATTTGGCATCGCTTCGATATCGTACCGTTGGTCGTCAATTGGCTCCGCTGATTGTTCGGACAAGGGGGCATCGTCTCGAGGGAATTTGGCATTCGGGTTCTCCAATGTCTGCCATGATTGGGGCATTGAGAGGTGTCCATGTATTGGTACCAAGAAATTTTGTGCAAGCTGTAGGTTTTTATAATACTTTGCTCAAAGGAGATGACCCCGGTCTGATAATCGAATGTCTGAATGGCTATCGAATTAAAGAAAAAATGCCCGAAAACTTAACGGAAGTCTGTATTCCTTTGGGTGTTCCAGAAATCTTGAAATCGGGTCAGGATGTAACAATCGTTACGTATGGCTCTATGTGTCGAATTGTGATGGAAGCTGCTGCTCAACTAGAACAAGTGGGTATTGATGCTGAAGTAATCGATGTACAATCGCTCTTGCCATTTGATGTACATCACCTCATTGTCGAATCTCTGAAAAAAACAAATCGAGTCGTTTTTGCAGATGAAGATGTACCAGGTGGGGCATCTGCTTTTATGATGCAAGAAGTATTGGAAAAACAAAATGGCTATCGTTGGCTGGATTCTCCGCCAAGAACATTAACTGCCAAAGCTCATCGACCGGCATACGCTTCTGATGGAGATTATTTCTCAAAACCCAATGCTGAGTCGGTTTTTGATATGGTATATGAGTTGTTGCATGAAGCAAAGCCAAGTACATATCCAAAATTATATTAATATCAAAAATCCCTATTTCAGATAAATGTGATAGGGATTTTTTTTAATCAATTCAAGATAAAGAAAATGATTATTATTAGAAAGGCGGATGTTCTGAAGGATTATGATAGAATTTGGGAAATTTTTAAAAAAATAATCAGTACGGGAGACACCTATGTTTTTGACCCCAATACTCCCAAAGAAACGCTATCAAACCATTGGTTTGCAGGATATATGGATACCTTTGTGGCAGAAGAAAACGATACAATAGTAGGTACATATATCATAAAGCCCAATCAGATTGATTTGGGAAATCACATTGCCAACGGCAGCTATATGGTCAATCCAGCATATCAAGGAAAAGGTATTGGGAAGCAATTGTGTGAACATTCGATTGAATTTGCCAAAAATAAAGGATATTTAGGCATTCAGTTTAATATTGTGGTAAGTACCAATGAGGTGGCTGTGGAATTGTGGAAAAAATGTGGATTTAAAATAATAGGCAAAACGCCTAATGGATTTCGGCATCAACAATTCGGACTTGTCGATACCTATATCATGTTTCGAGAATTGGACTAAAAAGCTGATATTTTACAAAAAATATTCAAAAAAGGAGGAATGAAAGATTCCTCCTTTTTCTTTAAGCAGACTTAATCAAGGTAAATCGCCTGAAGGTTGCAATAGTTAATCCAATCACAATCATCAAAAAACCAATCCAAAGTAAATTGATGTGTGGTTTTTCGGTTGCTTTTAGGACAATAAATTCTCTTTGTCCACGACTGATTGAGAATGAGAAACGTCCGGAAATGGGGTCAATTTTCGATAATTGCATGCGAATGCCAATTTCATTATTTACCTCAGGTTTACTCCATACTTCTCTGTTTCTGATGGCAAAAATCGGACGCATTTTTATCATCACATCTCTATCTAATATTTTGACAGTTGCTCGTGCGGCAGCATCACCTTCTGTCAATGCCATGCCATCCACTTCTTTTACTCCTTCTACGTTTTCAAGTATAGCAACGTAGTCATTGACAAAAAATGTATCTCCAACAGCCACCGAATATTCTTCCGGACGACTCCAATCCCGTTCGTCTTCAGGAGCAGG
>CAYUFZ010000121.1:0-7823 GCA_964444025.1 uncultured Emticicia sp. | reverse complement strand
GAAGATGGCTCGAAAGATAGATATTTCCAAGATGCCGAAGATGACATAAAAAAACTTGTTCCAGAAGGAATCGTTGGACGAGTGCCGTATAAAGGAAGGGCAGTTGAAGTATTATATCAGATGGTTGGGGGATTAAAAGCTGGTATGGGATATTGCGGAGCGAAAGATATCGAAACATTACAAAAAGCGAAATTCGTAAAAATTACATCTGCTGGAATAAAAGAAAGCCATCCGCACGATATTCAAATCATGCGTGAAGCTCCGAATTATTCGAGATAATATTAATAAATTTAATGACTGAATTTGTTTAGAGAATATTGACAAGTGATTTTTCTCTAAACAAATTTTTTTTATAAAATAAAATGAGTCGAATATTGATTACAGGGGCAAGTGGTTTGTTGGGCAGTGCAATCGCTCATCAATTAGTTGAAGAAGGGGACGTGGTCTTTGCTTTATGTCGCCCCAATAGTGATTTGTCATTATTAGAGTCAGTAAAATCCAATCTAACTATCCTCGAAGGAGATATTTTGGATGTTTATTCAATAGAAGAGACTCTGAATCATGGCATTGATTATGTGATTCATGCCGCAGCGATTGTATCTTTTGCACCGAAAGATAGAAACCAAATGTTTAAAACAAACGTAGAGGGGACTGCAAATTTGGTGAATGTGTGTTTGAATAAAAAAATCAAGAAACTTTGCTTTATTAGTTCAATAGCGGCTATCGGAAGACCCAATAATGGTGATACAATAGTAGATGAAAACCAAAAATGGGAAGATTCTCCATTGAATTCAAATTATGCAAAATCAAAATTTCAAGCCGAATTGGAAGTATGGCGAGGGCAGGCAGAAGGGTTAGATGTGGTGGTAGTCAATCCGTCAATTATTCTAGGAGAAGGAGATTGGTACAAAAGTAGTACAAAGCTATTTAAGTATGTTTTTGATTCCCACAAATATTATACCAAAGGTGACATAAATTTTGTGGATAGGAAAGATGTGGTAGAAATTGTGTGTAAATTGACAAAATCTGAAATAAAAAATGAAAAATTTATCTTAAATGGAGGAACGATAAGTTATCATGATTTTTTCGCAAAAATAGCCCAACAATTTAATAAGAAAGCTCCCAAACGTGTATTAAGTGACGTATTGGTAGGGGTTTTGTGGCGATTGGAAGCAATAAGGGCATTTCTAACTGGAGCTTCACCCTTAATCACCAGAGAAACTGCCATAAATTCTAGCACGAAATTTGCTTATAAAAGTATAAAAGTCCAAAAAACCTTGCAAATGAATTTTACAAGCATTGATGAAACTGTCGAGAGGGTTTGTAAATATTTAGTTGAAAAATATTCCAAAAATGAATGAAAGAAATCGTAACATTAAATTTGTCTATAAATCGACAAAAACGTGGTGAAAATGTTAAATTTGATTGATTTTGGCCAACCAAAGAAAAATACATGAATCAAGAATATAGCGGGAAACATGAAGATTATGATGATGCAGGAATAAAAGCATCTGCCGAACGTTTTGAGAAAATGCTCAAAAATGGGACTAGTGTATTTTTTGAAGAGGAAACTTTTGAAATTCTTTCAGAATATTATACTTCCCAAAATAAATGGGAATTGGCAATGAAAGTATGTAAAATAGGCTTGGAACAATATCCAAATTCACTCGAATTGTTGTTGGATAAAGTTCAATTACATGCCCATGTGGAGGAGTTTGATGAGGCAATGGAAATATTGGAACGGGCTTCGGTCTTTAATCCTTCTGATAATGAAATTACATATATGAGAGGGGTTATTGCCAACTTAATGGGGGAGTTTGAATTGGCGATACATTATTTGAGAGAGGCACTAAAAGCTCATGAAGATAAAGAGGTGGTTTACTTCCAATTGGCTCAAACGTATCAAAATTATCAAAAATTTGAAGAAGCCGTTCACTTTTATAAGCAAGCCATCAAATATAAATTTCAAGAAGAAATAGCCTATTATGAACTTGTATTCTGTATGGAGCAAGCGGACATTCTGAATAAAAATCAGGCGTATTTTCAAGAATTGGTAGATAATAACCCATATTCGTATTATGCTTGGTTTGCTTTAGGAATGTGTCGAAGCAGACTTGGGCATTTTCAAGATGCTGCGTATGCATACGATTATGCCGTGACTATTAATGAAAATTTTGCCTCTGCTTGGTTTAATTTAGCTCATGTCTATATGAACATGGGGCATTTTAGAGAGGCTAAAGAAGCATATCAGAAAGTTTTGAAGATTGAGAAAGTTTCGGCAGAAGTTTTGACTCATCTGGGGGCAGCTTGCGAAAAATTAGGTCAATTGGAGGAAGCATATTCCAATTATAGAGAAGCAACCAAATTAGACGAAAATTGGGAGGATGCTTGGTTTGGATTGGGTGCTGTACTCTATGAGCAAAAAAGATGGTTTGAAAGTGTACATTTTACACAAAAAGCCATTAAACTGAATGAAAACAATGCAGATTATTGGTTTTTATTGGGAAATACAGAGGCAAAACTGGGCAATTTTATTGCTGGGAATGAGGCATATAACCGGGCAATTGCTCTTAATCCGTATAGTACAGAAGTATGGCTAAATTGGTCAATTTTATATTTTGACCAAGAAGAATATGGAAAAGCCTTTGAAATTATTTATGATGCAATCAATGAAATGCCTGATGAGGCAGATTTATTTTATCGAGCTACTGTATATTTGATATTCGATGGTAGTTATGGTGAAGCATATAAATATCTTGAGACTGGATTGCTACTTGATTTTGATTCTCACATACAGATTTATCAATTTTTCCCTAATCTCGAAACGCAGAAAGCTTTACATAAAATAGTAGAACAATATAGAACACGGTAAAATTACACTATTTTGCCGTGTTCCAATGATTGAATTGCTTTGATAGACAATGCGTTCACACCCTGAATGAGATTGGCAAATCTAGGGTCTTGGGTAAGTCCTTTTTTGTATCGTCCATAAATCTGTTGAATAACTACGGCATTTTTAAACAAACCAAAAGCATAGTAAAAAAGAAGGTTCGAAATATCTCTGCCACTTTTTGAGGCATATCGTTCTGCAAATTCGATTTTACTAAGATTACCACTCAACCAGGAAATGTTAAAGCTTTTTTCAAAAGAACTGTCCGATGGCTCTGCCCAGTAAGAAAGACATGTTCCTAAGTCCATTAGAGGGTCTCCAACGGTGGACATCTCCCAGTCTAGTAAGGCGATGATTTCTGTTGGATTGGAAGGATTCAAAATTACATTATCGTATTTATAATCATTATGAAGTAAAGTGGGGGCATTGGCTGTTGGAATATGGGCGGATAGCCAATCTGAAAGTGTGTTCATCGATTGAATATCGTCCGTTTGGGACGCAAAATAACGTTTAGTCCAGCCTTCTACCTGTCGTTCTATAAATCCTTCAGGTTTCCCAATTTGCGAGAGTGAAAAACCAGAAACATCGCTCTGAAAAATATCAATGGTGTGCAAGGCTACCAAGTTGTCACAGAGAGATTCAGAGATACGCTTCATCAAAGAAGGAGCTATTTGTTTACTCAAAAATAAGGCATCTTTCGCTCTGAAGATAAGACCTTGAATACGCTCCATCAAATAGAAGGGACAGCCTAAAATACTTTCGTCTTCACAAAAAATAATGGTTTGAGGCACCCTCGTAAATCCACTTGAACGAATGGCATTTAAAATCTTAAACTCCCGACCCATGTCATGCCCTCCTTTGATGTCTTTTGCACCAAAAGGAGGACGACGAAGGATGTATTCTTTGGAATCTGTTCCCTTGAGAAAATAAGTAAGATTGGAATAACCACCAGGAAATTGAAGAATATCTGAAATCTCATTAAAATCAGATAAGTTGGATTTGAGAAAAACGTTAAGTTTGCTCAAATCCAAGGATTCTCCAGCTCTAACCGATGAAGGACTATCTGTATTGAAAGCGTGCATAATTATTGATGCTCTGGACGAAGCAAATCGTTTACAGTTTTTACAGGATTGAAAGTAATGAGCGGAACTTCCACAAATAGGGTATTCCAATTTGCCATGGCACCATTCCATAAACCAGGTAACTCTTGGGCTTTCAGCTCTTTACCACTTTGTGATTTTTGAGTAATAAATCCTGTTTGTGGGTCTCTGAAATCCAAGAGATTAAATTTATTGCCTTTAAAGTCTTTCAGAGTACAAATCAAATCAACTGGGTTAAAATGGGTAGCATTTTGAAAAATCTCTTTTTGTTCGGGGTCTTCTAAATCGATTTGTGCCGATTCAACGACTTGGAGAGAGATGGTTTCGTCCGCATTTTCAGCCCAAAAAGGACCTCCTCCTGGTTCTCCCACATTTTTTACCATGCCGCAGACACGAAGTGGTCTGTTTAGTTTTTCGATGCAAAAAGCAAGCCTTTCCTCTTCCTCAAACTCATCATAAGATTCGGGAAACTCTATGCACAAATCAAATTCGATGAAATCTTCTATTTCTTCCAATTCTTCTTCCGAAATTTCAGCAGCTTCCATCAGTCGAAGGTATGCAAAAATGACTTCTTGATAGCTTAAAACCAAGCTTGCCAAAGCTTTTTTGTAGATAATGGTTTGTGGTTTAAGTCTATCTGGTACCACATTATCAACATTTTTGATAAAAACCAAATCTGCATCTTGCTCATTGAGATTTTCTAACAAAGCTCCATGGCCTGCAGGTCTGAAAAGAAGCTCATCAGAGGAAGTACGGAATGGTGTATTATCTAAACTAACAGCAATGGTATCCGTAGAAGGCTTTTGTTCGGAAAAAGAAATATCGTATGTTACGCCAAACTCTGATTCGTAGCTCGGCTGTACTTTTGATACCAAATCTTCAAATTTGGCACGATGCTCTGGCGATACCGTAAAATGTAATTTTACATGACCACCAGAATTAGCATATTTTGCACCCTCCACCAAATGCTCTTCGAGTGGGGTTCGAGTGGCGTGGCCGTATTTATGAAACTCTAACAAACCTTTTGGCAAATTCCCATAATCGAGACCAATTTCGGTAAGTAAATGCTTCAAGATTGTTTTGTGGTCAGCAGATTTGCTTCCGACTGATTTCATTAAACTATCAAAGAAAGCAAATTTTTCGGTATTTTCGAGAAAATCATTGACCGATTTGTCAATCTTGTTTTCTTCTAATGCAGCAAATAATGATTTGAACATTCGGGAAGCGGCACCCGAAGCAGGAACAAATTTAAGCAGGGTTTTTGATGTAATTTGCTCGTCAAAATCTTTCGACAATTCCTCTGCTTTGGCATCGCCCAGTTGAATAATGCCGTCGTCGATGGTGGCAGCACGAATGACACGAAGAAACGGAAACCCCTTTTTAAAATGTTCAATTTGCTCGTTGATAGTTGACACCTCAGCTCCTCGAGCTTTAATTTGGTTAAGGTCTTTTTCACTAAACATAAGTAAAGGGTTGTTTGGTCTCTTTTTGATATTGATTGATTATGACGTAATTTTACAAAAAATTAAATGGAAGGCAATATTTTTTTTGATTATTTATTGAAAACCGTGGACTCTTTTTCTCAGGGTTCATCTAAATAAACTTTTATGGAATCGATTCTCTCTTTATTACAAAAAACTAAAAAAGCATCAAGGGAAGTTAGCAAGCTGACGAATAAACAAAAAAGTGAATTATTAGAAATGCTTGCGAGGGTAATTGAAAGTGCTCAGGAGCAAATTATTGCTGAAAATAAGAAAGATTTGGATTTAATGAATCCATCAGATTCAAAATATGATCGTTTATTATTGAATGAGGCACGCATCAAGGGTTTGGCAAATGCTTTGAGAGAAGTGGCTCTATTGCCTGACCCTTCTGGAAAAGTAACTTACGAAGGAGTATTGGAAAATGGCTTAAAAATCAAGAAAATGGCGGTTCCTATGGGTGTGGTTGGTGTGATTTATGAATCCCGTCCAAACGTAACGGTAGATGTAGCTTCTTTGTGTCTTCGTTCAGGAAATGCGTGTGTACTGAAAGGGGGAAAAGAGGCGTATCACTCCAATCAATGTTTGGTTGAATTGATTCATCATGCTTTGCGTGCGTTTGGTGTGTCGGAAGAGGCTGTTTTGTTGTTGCCAACGGATAGAAAGTTTACAGAAGAAATGCTGAAAGCAACTGCTTGGATAGATATCATTATTCCGAGAGGCTCTGATAGTTTGATTCAGTATGTAAGAAAAAATTCTATGATACCTACCATCGAAACAGGAGCAGGAGTGGTACATACTTATGTGGAGTCTTGTGCGGATTTAGAAAAAGCAAAGGATATTATTATTAATGCTAGGGTGTCTCGTCCTTCGGTATGTAATTCTCTGGATTGTGCCATTGTTGATGAATCAATATTGGAGGAATTAATCTCAAAATTAATCCCGGATTTGTTAAAATGGAATGTCGAGGTATTTGCAGATAAACGCTCTTATGATGTATTTGAACATTATCAATACCCGTTTTTGAAAGAAGCAAGCGAGGAGGATTTTGGGAAAGAATGGCTTGATTATAAGTTATCTTTCAAAACTGTAAATCAATTGGAAGAAGCAATGGAACATATCCAAAAATATTCGTCGAAACATTCAGAAGCAATTATTACCGAAGATAAATCCATTGCCGAACAGTTTTTATTGGAGGTTGATGCTGCGGCTGTCTATCATAATGCCTCAACAAGATTTACGGATGGGGGGCAATTTGGGCTTGGGGCAGAAATAGGTATTTCTACCCAAAAACTTCATGCAAGAGGTCCTTTTGCTTTAGAAAAATTGGTAACTGAAAAGTGGTTAGTTGACGGAGAGGGTCAGGTTCGCTGGTAAAATAAAATTTTCCCCAATAAGTAGATAATATTGGGGAAATGAATTCAAAATATTTATTGGTTTAGATACTTTTTGCCGTTGGAATATTTAAAATCATAAATTCCATGGAATTTAGTATTTAAAAAATTAGCATCATCTTTAAAATCAGCGTATTTAAAGTCTGCATAATTCTCGAAAAGTGCAGATTTGAAAGTGACTCTTTTGAAAAATGAGGCATATTTAAAATCTGCGTAAGTTGAAAAATGACTGTGGAAAAAATCCGAATCGTCCATCAATTTTGCATATTTAAAATCTGCATACTTTTTAAAGGAAACACTCGAAAAATCTGCAAATGTTTTAAATACTGAATATTTGAAATTTGCACTATTATTGAAGGTACAGTGATTAAATTGTACTTTTTTACTAAAAGTCGAATATTTGAATGACATCTTTCCATCGAAAGTACAATTCTCAAAAATTAACTCCCCTTCAAAATCCGCAATATATAATTCGTTTGAGGAAGTATTGCCCAGTAAACTTAAAGAAAGACCCTCTTCGGCTTCGCTCGTATTTTTATAGGCTAAAACATCATCGGTAAAATGACAATTTTTGAATTGCAAGGAAGATTTGACAATGCTTTTATACTCAATGTAATTATTTTTATTTTTTTGTAATTTTTTTGAGGATAATTCTGTCAAATCTATTTTTCCTCTGATATCCAAATTCTCCAAAGCAATGTTTTCATTGGCATTGAGCCTTAAAATAATATTTTCGGAGGAAATTTGCTTTTGGGCATATATCCGAACGACAACAAACGATAGCAAAATGGCTATAAGCAGGTTTTTCATAGTATTATTCATTTATATAGATTCCTCCAGCATTGGTTGACATGCGTACTTCGATACCACCACCATTGATACTACCCTTAACGTAGTTTTTTTCGACAGTTCCTCTAATGCCTGTATTGCTCGGAATTTGAACTCTTTGGGCATTCAA
>CAYUFZ010000120.1:3822-7845 GCA_964444025.1 uncultured Emticicia sp. | reverse complement strand
CTATTATCGACATGCTGAAAATCGGGTCCTTCGAATCGAATCATATCAATTTGAATCCTATCTTTGCTTAAATCGTCCATTAAAGAAAGCAACAAAACATCTGGGTCTTGGTGATAAAAATAGCACCCATATAATAAATTAACCCCCAAAACCCCCAATGCTTGCTGTTGCAAAATACTATCATTATCCAACATTTTAACGTGAATAATCAAATCATTGAATTGCCCGAAAGGTTGTAGTTGAAACCGAACCCCCATCCAGCCGTGGGCATCATTATTTTTATGATAATTAAGGGCCGCCACCGTATCTGAAAACGCAAAGAAGGTAGATTGAGACCCTCTTTTTTCATTCAATCTCTCCAATAATAAGCCATATTCGTGGTCGAGCATACTCATCAATCGAGGCTCACAGACGTACCGATTATTTTCCATGACCCCATAAATTGCATCAGAGAAAGTCATATCATACGCCGACATTGTTTTGGCGATGGTATTAGAAGCACCTCCCGCCTTGAAAAAATTGGCAGCAACATCTTGACCCGCACCGATTTCAGCAAAGCTGCCATAGATTTGCTTGTTCATATTGATTCGCAGAGCCTTTTGCTTTGTCCCTAAGTTTTTGTCATGTACGATTTCCACAGTTTCTAAAAGATTAAATGTATCAAAAGAAGAATTGTCTGATGAAGATTTTTATTGATTCAAAATTAAGTCAAAAAAATCACAGATTTCAATAATATCATTACTAAATTACCGATTTTGTATTCAACTCCTCTAAAATATCCGCCCGATAATCAAAAATAGCATTCATAACCAATTGCTAATATTGGCTTAACATTAAGTTAATATTCAATATCGAATTTTGTGCCATAATCAATACACCAATATTTTTATGTACTCAAAATCATTCTTTACATTAATTTTTAGCTTAATTTTACTTAATTCCATTGCCCAAACAGGAGTTATCAGAGGAACTGTCAAGGATTTTATTACAAATGAAGATATCATTGGAGCAACAGTTCGTATAGAAGGAACCACATTAGGCTCAGCCACAGATATTAATGGATTTTTTTCCATCTCTAAAGTACCAGTTGGAAAAAGAAAATTACTCATCAGCTATGTATCTTATAAAACCAAAGATATAGAAATAAACGTAGAAGCGGATAAAGTAATCGAAATCAATACTACTTTACAAGAAGATAAAGTAGCACTGCAAGAAGTTAAAGTAGTAGCCAATCGTCTGACAGGAACCGAAATATCAGTTATTTCGGAAATAAAAGCATCCCAGATGGTCGTTAGTGGTATTTCATCGGCACAAATCGGAAAAACACTCGATAGAAATGCCGCAGAAGTAGTGAAAAGAGTACCAGGTGTAACAATATTCGGAAATAGATTTATCAATATCAGGGGGCTTAACGAAAGATATAATTTGGTGATGCTTAATAATGTATTTACACCAAGTATGGAGACAGATGTTCGGTCTTTTTCGTTTGACATCATCCCTAGCAATCAAATTGATAGAATTTTGGTATTTAAAAGCCCATCAGCCGAATTACCAGCTGAATTTTCGGGCGGTACGGTGAAAATCTATACTAAAAGTATTCCAGACGAAAATTTCTTAACCATAGACTTAGGAGCATCTTATAGAGAAGGAACGACAGGGAAAGATTTCTTGCAACCTCAACATGGAGCAAATTATTGGACAGGCTTCAATGATGGTTACAGCGATTTGCCAAAATATTTTCCTGCATCAAAAGAAGAAATCAATGGTGCTTCACCTACTAGATTGGTACAAATCGGACAATTATTACGCAATAATTGGATTCCATTGCAGTCGAAAGCTATTCCAGATACAAGAATCTCTCTTACTGGAGGATTTAAAACACAACTGAAATCTATCAAAATTGGAAACTTTTCTGCCATAAATTACAGCGATTCATATTCCAATTTTACCATGAATAGAAGCGATTATGAATTTAGTCAAATTGCTAAAAAAGGCGAAGCAACGGAAGTTTATAATTTTTTAGACAATCAATATTCAAGGTCTATTCGATTGGGGGTTTTGCATAATTGGGCTTTCAGATTGAATGATAGAAATACGATTGAATTTAAAAATTTATACAATCAGATGAGTAATGGTCAATTTGTCAATCGTACTGGATTCGATAGTGGAAATAATTGGAATATCCGTTCATTTGACCAAGTTTATAGAGGGATTTATACAGGACAATTAGCAGGGAAACATACATTAGTAAAAGACAAAACGAATATAGATTGGGTATTAGGCTACAACAATTCATATAGAAATCAGCCTGATTATAAGAGATTTAGATACAATGTGGATGGCTCAACACCGATATTATTAGTACCACAAGGAGCCGCACAGACATTTAATTTAGGGAGAACCAATATTATACTCAATGAATATGCTTTCACTGGAGGGTTTAATTTATCCCATAAAATTAAACTAAAAAAATCATCTCAAACAGAAGATAGCAAAGAATTGGAGATAAAAGCTGGTGCTTTTTATGAGAATAAGAATCGTCAGTTTGATGCAAGAAACTTAGGTTATGTACAAGCAAACAGCGAAAAATTTAGTATTGGTGATTTACCAATTGAACAAATATTTGCTACACAAAACATCAATTCTACCAACGGAATTAAAATAGATGAACAAACCAATCCAAATGACTCGTATGGTGCTAAAAACAACCTCTTTGCCTATTATTTGTCAGGAAATTATTCAATTACTAAGAAACTTAATGCCATTCTTGGTGTAAGGGTTGAGCATAATACGCAACAATTGAATAGTTATGATTTGGTGAAAAATCCAATCAATTATTACAATCCAAAAACGAATGCTTTGCCATCAGCAAATGTGACTTATAATTTTTCAGAGAAATCATTGTTGCGTTTGGCTTATGGAAAAACACTAAACAGGCCTGAATTTCGTGAGATTGCACCATTTAGTTTTTATGACTTTGTGAATAATAGAAATATTTCTGGAAATCCTAAATTACAGAATGCTCAAATTCAAAATGCTGATTTTAGATATGAATATTATCCTACTCCTTCAGAAATCATAAGTATAGCTGCATTTTATAAAGATTTCACAAATCCTATTGAGGTGGTTTTTGCCAATGGGTCGAATCCAAATTTGAGCTTCGAAAACGCCAAGTCCGCTTATAGCACTGGATTAGAGTTGGAAATTCGCAAATCTCTAGGGGCTAATACAAGTTCTGAATTACTTAAAAAGTTAAACTTTACTTTTAATGCCTCTTACATTTACAGTAGGGTTCGTTTGAATGATGATATTGCTGCGACACAATCCAATAACCGTCCACTCCAAGGACAATCTCCTTATGTCATTAATGGTGGTATTAATTACAGTGATGCTAAAAAACAATTGCAAATCAATGTTTTATATAATGTCATCGGTAAAAGAATCTATGCTGTTGGTAATAATTATGGCTATCAATATCCAGATTGGTACGAAATGCCAAGAAATGTAGTGGATATCACTTTTTCAAAAGGAATGGGGAAGAGCTTTACATTGAAAGGTGGGGTAACAGATTTATTCAATGCAAGAAACTTAGTCATTCAAGATGGAAATCAAGATGGACAATTTGACAGAAGCAAAGACCAAATTATTCAATCTTTCAGACCAGGAAGGGTTTATTCTTTAGGAATTTCTTATACAATTAATAAATAAAAACAAAAATCTCTTATTTCAATTTAAACATTAATCAAATGAAATCTATTTTTTCAAAAGTAATGTTGATGTCGTTTTCGATTGCATTATTATTCAGTGCATGTAAGAAAACAGAAGAAATTGCTCCGGCACCGACCGTAACTGCAGGTGCTGCGTTGGCAGGTGTTCCTGGTACGAAAGTATCTCTTACTGCAACTATTTCTTCACCTGGTGGATTAAAAACAGTTACTGTACTTAAAAATGGTGCCGCTTTTGACTCAAAAACTTTTTCTGGCGAAACATCTGCAACTTATACTGCTGAATACACCATTGAGC
>CAYUFZ010000120.1:0-3812 GCA_964444025.1 uncultured Emticicia sp. | reverse complement strand
TAGTAAATTTCACTATCCAAGCGATTGACAACAACAATTTGTCTTCTTCTTTTGCTACAATTCCTGTGACTATCTCGGCAATTCCTCCGAAAGAAATTGTTATTGTTAAAGGTTCAATTGAAGGAAATGTGACATGGACTGCCAACAAAATCTATAAATTGAGCGGTTTTGTTCGTGTTGGTCAAGAAGATGTATTTGGTACAACTACAAAAACAGGTGTTTTGACGATTGAGCCAGGTACAGTAATTATTGGTGAAAGAGCGACCAAAGGTACTTTAATTGTGCAAAGAGGAAGCAAACTTATTGCAAATGGTACTGCTGATAAACCAATTGTATTTACTTCGGAAAGAAACCCAGGCGAAAGAGAAGCGGGAGATTGGGGTGGTTTGGTTATTTGTGGAAAAGCTCCAAATAACTTGCCAGATGATGCAAAAAATCGTGAGTTAGAAGGTGGATATGGTGCATTCCATGGTGGTAGCGATGCTGCTGACAACTCTGGTTCATTGAAATATGTGAGAGTAGAGTATGCTGGTGTTCCTATCAATCCAAACCAAGAAATCAATTCATTTACTTTTGGTTCAGTAGGTAATGGTACAACGATAGATTACGTACAGGCTTCTTATGGTTTGGATGATTCATTCGAGTGGTTTGGTGGTACTGTACAATGCAAGCACTTAATTGCTTACAGAGGATTAGATGATGATTTTGATACTGATAATGGCTTCTCAGGATATGTTCAATATGGGGTTGGTATTCGTGGAACTACACAAGCTGACCAATCTGGTTCAAATGGTTTTGAGTGCGATAATGATGCAGCTGGTTCAGCAAACACTCCTTATACGTCTGCTATTTTCGCAAACATGTCAATCATTGGGGCTAAGGGGAAAGCTGAAACGTCTATCAATGTTCAGTTCCAACATGCTGCTCAATTGAGAAGAAACAACAAACAAAAAATCTATAACTCATTCATGACAGGATATCCTGATGGAATCTATATCGATAGCCAAAAAGGAAATGCTAAAGTAAATGCGGCTAATGGTGACATCGATTTACAAAACATCATTTTAGCAGGTGTAGATGGTTGGGGAACAAATGGTTGGGGACAAGGTTTTGCCACTAATCCAAAAGGGACTCCAGTAGTGGATGCTGAACAAAATGTAGCAGCTACTCCAATTTTAATCGGGGATAAAACTCCAACACAATGGTTCTTGTCTTTAAATGGTAATAAAATTCTTGCTAATACAAGCAAAACTGGCGTAAGCTCTACTTTGTGGGGAACAGGAAGACCAACTTTCACTTTGACTAAAGGTACTGATGAGTCTTTGATTGGAGCAAGTTTGCCGTCAAGTTTACCAGCATTTTTTGATAAAACTGACTTTATCGGTGCTTTCAAAGATTCGGATTGGACAGCAACTTGGGCTGAATTCAACCCTCAATCAATTACTTATATCAAATAATAAGCAGATTTCTAAAAACAGGCAGTACAACGAGTATTGTCTGTTTTTAAACCAAACACCGATATGAAAAAAATAATTATTTTCTTCGCTCTTTTATTCATACTTGTTGCCTGCCAACAAAAAAACAACCAAGTTTCGCAGTATTTCAATGATTCGGAAAGAGATACATTATTAACAAATATCATCACTTTTATCTATATCAAGGCTCCTTATGCCACCAATAAAACCCGCTTTGATGCTCCATACAGAAAATATTACGTTGAAAATTTACCTAAATTTTCATTTCAAAATTATTATATAGATAAAGACAGTACCCATTACTTTTTTTTGATTCGTCCCGTTGGTCATTCCAGCCAATACCGCAGAGGTGTTTTAGGGAAATTTAGGTTAAAAAAGGATTCATTAATGCCCGAAAATTTTGAGGAAATTGTCAATACTCCTCATTTATCCGAAGAAATCGTGAAAGAAAGGGGGGCGTTTTTGTTTCAAGAATTGATTAAAAACAAACAATTAGACAAGTACTTGGGCATGAAACATTACATCGAATGGCCCGATTCGACGCTTGTCTATGATAAAAATATTCATGAATGGGTAGGGGAAAATCAAATTTCCAAAGATACTATTCGATAAGGTATTTGTGTATAAACAAAAAGAATATCAGCTTATGGCTGAGAATTTGGATCAGGTTGCATTTGCAACCGCATTGATTCATATTGGTGTTAAATATCAGAAAAATCGGAGGCATTGCCCCCGATTTTTTTTTGCCAATATTTTCAGAAAGGTCATCAGTCTATTGCCTCATTCGCTGCTTGTATTTCGGCTAATGGCTTGAAATTACCGTTTTTTAGCAAAGCTTCTTCAGGTTTTTCGTAAGGAATAACCTCCAGAATATTGGTGATATTTATATCCGTGATTTGATAATCCTCTACTGTTCCGAGGCGTTCTTCGATGAGTTGATAGGCTTCCAAAGGTGTTTCTGCATTGATAAGCATGACATACGCTGTACGTTTTTCTTTTTGGGCTTTTTCATCAAAACTGATAAAATTCACTTTTACTTTATACCAAGTTTCTGCTCCGTCTTCTACAAAGAAAACTTCATGTATTTTCATTTTACTCAATCCAAAAAGCTGAAAATCTGGCGTATTTGCCGCAACAGTTTCATAGACTCTCGCCTCTGCTTCTGTATAAGATACTGCATCTACCAAATAGACTTCGGTTATTTTAATCGTGCGGTCTTTTTCATCCACTTTTTGATAACGTATTTTGCCTTGATACCAATTTGACATAATTTTTTGATATTGATTGTGAATTAATTTCTCGGCAATTTACGTGCTTTTTTGCTTATTTTTGAAACTAAGTTGTGTAAACTTTTTAGAAATGTATCTATGGCGATTAAGTCGAATAGTTTTTTATACCATCGTGGACATGTCAAAAATTGCATTGATGGGCTATACATAATCCTAAAATTGGCTAGTTATTGTTGAACAACAAAAATTTTCAACAAACAAGCCCTATCGCTTAATTTGAAAGAATTGTTTGTTTGAATCTAAATCCTATTTTTTTAAAGATAAACGATAGCCACGGACTATTCCCGATTTGATTTGAAAAGGGACGATTTTGATGAAGTACCTTGAATAATTCTGCCTCAATCAAGTCGATGGTTTTTGACTGCCACTCTCTAAAATGTATGTTTTTTTCTTGATTATTCTCTAAATAACTCAAAAAAGGACTTAAATTGAAATTATTTCCGGCAATTCCAGCCCCTGCACGAACCCCGTCCAAAGCATTGCATTGCTGTTCGTAATGTTTTGGAATAGGAATCATCAAACACGATTTTCCCAAATACATGGCTTCACATATTGATTCAAAACCAGCAGTTGAGACCAGCCCTCTGCATTTTTCCATCATTTCTACAAATTTCGTGGCATCTATCGGGTGAAATGTCAGGGTTTCATCATATTGGTAAACTTCTTTATTATTGGGTTGATGCAAAAAACAATGTAACTTGGTTGTTTTGTTTTCTAAATGCCATTGGATGATATCTTCTGCAAATGTTGCTTGGGTGATGTAGATTAATATAAAATCATCATTCAAAGGGAGTTCTTTTTGTGTGATTTCTTTTCGAAGCAGGGGAGGAACAACAACGATTTTTTTGTTTGTATCATCGGGCATTTCTCGAAATGAAAGTGCCAATTTCCGTGCCGAACCCCAAGCCGTCATATAGGTATTTGTATTGACAATACATTTGTTGATATACTGATTTTTAGGATGTTCAAAATCTTTGTGCAACAATAAGTATTGATGGGCAATACATACCATTGGCACAGAAGGACGGAAGAAAAATTGATGTAGTCC
>CAYUFZ010000119.1:0-7989 GCA_964444025.1 uncultured Emticicia sp. | reverse complement strand
GTTGTAATATTAGCTTAACAGTCGATGAGTCTGGAGCATTACACATGGTGTATCGAGATAATAATAATGATATTCGAGATATGTCGCATATTGTCTCAAGAGATAATGGCACAACATTCTCTGTTCCTCAAACAGTATATGCCGATAAATGGGAAATCAAAGGTTGTCCACATGCAGGAGCAAGCACCGCTTCTCTTAAAAATGAACAATATGCTACTTGGTTTTCAGGTACTCAAAATGGTCAGGCGGGTTTTCGTTTGGTCAATACAAGAGGGGAACTCTTGAAAATTTTAGAGACATCTGCCAAAAATGCTTTCATTGCTTCGGATGATAAATCTGTCGTCTGGATTTGGGAACAAACAGCTGCAAATGGAATAAATAGTATTTATTATGCAAAAATTCGTCATGGAGTATTGCTTGAAACAAAAAAACTTGATGATTCTGAAAATGCCCAAAATCCTAGCTGTTTGCCGATGAATGATGCTATTTTAATAAGCTTTGAAAAAGTATCTCCTCATACAAAAAGTCGTCTGCTTACTCGTTTAATTGAATAATTTCTCTGTAATGGATAATTACCATTAAACATTCTTCATCTTACTTAAAGTATTCCCACGAGGCATTGATTTTTTGCATCAGTACCTTGTGGGAATTACTAATAATCTATTGAAAATAGGCATGGAATAATAGCGGGTTTGTCTATATTGTACAGGCACAAATTTTTTAAAAAGAAATAAAAATTTACTTTATTTTCATTGTTAGGCTTTTGATAAAATTCAAAGAGCAGATTCAAATTCCTGAAAATCAATCGATTATTTCAATTTCTTCTTCCTCGTCCTTCCATTCTAAGTCCTTTGTCATCCCCTCTGCGAGAGCCCTCTGTACTTTCACCTCTTGAATGGCGGTCTTCTCTGTTTTCTATATGTTCATTCCCTCGTTCTGGTTCTTTGGTGTTTCTTTCTCTTTCTCCCAAATGGTTATTACCTCTATTTCTCTCCACATTATATTCGTCCGAGCGTCTATTATTATCAAATCTTTCCATTCCTCTAGGCTCTCTTCTATTGCCAAAGTCTCGGTCATTTCTGGTATTATTCCGTCTATTGTCATCAAACCCACGACGAATTCTATCTTTTGAATCATAATGCTCCCTGCCAAATCTATTACGCTCGTGTCTGTACCAACCATTGTAATTGGGTCGTGGGGAATAGCCAAGCCTGATACTCCCAAAACCACGTCTATCAAATCTATAAAAATCATATCCGCCACCATAAAACCATCGCCCAACACCTTGTCTATTATATCCAAGCACATCAAAACCATAAAAACGCCTGTCCAAATCCGACAATTCCAATCCTAAATTACGATGAAGAGCGACTACTTCTTCCCAAATTTCTTGTTGTTCCCAAGCACTGAATCGGCCATCTTCTTGGTAAGTATATTCTTTTCTTTCTACATTTTCGAGCTGACGATACAAGCGATTTGCTTCATTTTGGGTCAATAATCCTTGGTCAATTCCTTTGCTGATTCTGACACGAATATCCCAATGCCAATCAAAATCATCTTCATAATAATATCTGTCATCGGCATAATTATCGGTATAAGGGCGAGTATCCGCATGGTTTCCATAATCAGAATATTGAGCCTTTACGCCGAAAAGAGAAGAAAACCCCAAAACTAACACGATTAGTACCTTTTTCATATTTTCAAGAATTTATAGGTGAATAACGAATAATAGATGCAAAAAACGTATAATAAGACACGATTAGCCTTGTTAAAAATTTGTTAATGCCACATTAAATAAAAAAAGCGGACAGGAAAATCCGTCCGCTTCTACCAAGATTTTGGTTTTTATTTTACTTCGAAGCTACCTTTTCCAATTTTAAATCCTTCAGAATATAATTCTACCGAATATATTCCTTTGATTAGCGAAGTACCTTTGGCAGAGATAAGCTCTACTTTTTGGTCGTTATTCTCAAAAGGAACAGCTTTTCTGAATGTATATCCGATTTCTTTTCCATCAAACTGAGTGACTCCACCTGTTCCGTTTTCAACTACTGCACCAGAAGCATCCAAGACACGCACATAAATATCTTTGTCATTCTGAGCCGCTACTGGATTAGACGGTAGGATGAAAGATACTTTCAATTGGTCGATTTTTGATGCTTTGTATGCACCACCTTCTCTGACTTTTCCTTTGGCAGAAAGAGCCGCCACCTGAACATTGATTGCTTTCATTGCCGACGCTAATGTCACTTGACGTTTTAAGTTTTCGTTTGCCGATACTGTTTTTGTCAAATTGCTTGTCAACTCTTCTTTCTCTGTTTTAAGGTTTGTATTTTCAGCAATTACTTGTTTTTTCTCTGTTTCTAATGTCTCAGTTTTTGCTACCAAAACACCATTTTCTTCTTTCAATTTACGAATGTCTTCATCTTTAGAAGTCAAGAAAGACTCATATTCTTTGATTTTAGCCTCATATTTTTCGATAGAAACATTCAAATCTGACTTCAATTTTTTCTTATCGTTTTCTAATTGAGCCTTCATTTCTTGTAATTCTGTGATATCTCCCCCTAATTGTTGAATTTCAGCAATTTTCTCATCCAATGATTTAGAAATTGAATCTAATTTTACTTGAGTAGAAGATAATTGTTCTACTTTAGAAGATAGAGATTTTTGTAATTCAAAAGTTTCATTTCTTGCTCCCATGAATAAATAAGCCAAAAGGGCTAAAATTCCTAAAAGAACACCGATGATGATTTTTAATGTGGTTTGGCTGTTTGATTGCGAATTTTCCATATTTAGTTAAGATTTATAATTTGATGTTACAAATAAACTACATAGATATTAAAATGAGCTTAAATCAGCTTTAAATCGATATTAAATCAATATGTGAGCAAAACCGAGAGATATTTTGAATGATGTTGATGTTTGATTTGGCAGGATTATTGAATCAAAGTGCCTATTTGAGTTTTAAAAATCATACGAGAGTAAATACTTTTAAGTAAATTAAAGTAAGCCAAAACTATCTTTGGTCATTGATTATTTTTTCAATAACTTGCCACTAAGAATCGGTTAATTCAGAAATATTTGTTTGCAATAGCTTATTGTTTTGAGCGAAAACAAGAGATGCTGATTCACAATTTTTACAAATTAAATTCATTCCAAAACAATCTCTAATATTTAATAGAATCTTGTATGAAAAATATACTGGTTTATTGTGGAGCAAATACCGGAAATAAGCAGATTTATTCGGATACAGCTCACGCTGTTGGGAAATTATTGGCAAAAAATCAGATTAAGTTGGTTTATGGGGGAGGGAGTGTCGGATTGATGGGGGTGGTGGCAGATGCAGTATTGGCGAATGGGGGAGAAGTAATTGGCGTAATTCCACATTTTATTGATAAAATGGAGGTTGGACACCCTAAATTGACAGTCACTCACAGAGTCGCAACCATGCACGAAAGGAAAGCTTTGATGGAAAGCCTTTGCGATGGGATTGTTACTTTGCCGGGGGGATATGGAAGTATGGACGAATTGTTTGAAATCTTAACTTGGGCTCAATTGGGTTTGCATACGAAACCGGTTGGAATTTTGAATATTAATGGTTTTTATGATAATTTGTTAAAGCAACTAGATGTAATGGTAGAGGAAGGTTTTTTGAAACAAGAAAATCGAAATATACTTCTTGTTTCGGACAACATAGAGGATTTGTTGGTAAAAATGAACGATTTTTCACCTGAGTTTCATGAAAAATGGTTGAATAGGTCGGGTATTTAATGTTTAAAAATATGCTTATAAGGTATGTGAGGATGACTTTCCAAGAGGATAAAGTCTCCGATTTTTTACAAATATTTGAGGAATCTAAAGAAAAGATTCGGGCAATGTCGGGTTGTTTTCATTTAGAGCTTCAACAAGACATTCATCATACGAATATTTTGATGACTAAAAGCCATTGGGAATCAGAAAATGCACTGAATGCGTACAGAGATTCGGAATTATTTCGATTGACTTGGGCAAAAACCAAAGCATTGTTTGCTGAAAAACCGATGGCATTTTCGATGCAAGTAATGTCTAAAACCACGGATAGTATAAGTATTTCTCCTTCAAAATAATACGCATTTGCAATGGTGTGTTCCATCAAAAAATAAAATGCTGCCTTTGTATTTGGCAGCATTTTATTATGACGAATTTACTCACTTTTTTGGGTTTTATTAAACCAAAAATATACTGGAATTCCTAAAGCAACGATACCCAAACCTGGATAGGTAAATTGTGGTTTTTCTTTGACTAATATAAATAATATGGTAGAAGCTAAAAGAACATATAAAGCCGGAAGATATGGGTAGAGTGGAGCCTTGATTGGACGGTTGGCATCAGGCATTTGTTTTCTTAAAATAAATATTCCAACGATGGTCAGAACGTAAAATAAAATAACTACTCCCATCAAATAATCTAACAAATCACCATATTTGCCTGTTAGGCATAAGAAGGATGCCCAAAAACATTGCCACCATAAAGCATTTTTTGGTACTCCAGCTTCATTTAATTTACCAAAATTTTTGAAAAATAAACCATCTTTTGCCATCGTATAATATACCCTTGAGCCAGATAAAATTAAACCGTTATTGCAGCCAAAGGTCGAAATCATAATTAGAATAGCTACAACAATCGAAAATCCTTGTCCGCCAATAATCTGAGCAGCAGCGGTTGCTACTCTATCTTCTGAAGCAAATTGGATGCCTCGAGATAGTACATCGGCTCCGTTGGGGTCGCCTTTTAGAGGCAAGATGGTCAAATAAACAACATTCAAAGACAAATAGAGTACCGTAACCAAAATCGTTCCGATAGCCAATCCTTTCGGAATGGTTCTTTCGGGATTAACAACCTCATCACCAGCGAAAGTTAATCCATTCCAAGAATCGCTCGAAAATAATGTACCTACTTGTGTAACGCCTAAAGCTAGAATGATACCAAAAAAGCCAATACCCGTGCTTATCCAAGTGTCGTTTACTTTGCTAGTGGTAGATGCTTCAAATAGATTTGAGAAATTTTGACCAATGACTTCCCCATTAGCCCCTAATAAAAAGCCTAAGATTATCAATAAGGCAATTGCTCCAATTTTTGTGCTACTGAATATATTTTGCACGATTTTTCCTTCTTTTACGCCTCGGGTATTAATAAAGGTTAGCAGCATAATACTCATAATTGCCAATAATCTTTGGCTGGTAAGCTGAAAACCTGAATCTCCGATAGCAAAGAAAATGTGTTTATCGCTGATGAAGTTCGGAAACAACACTCCAGTATATTTAGCAAATGCCACCGCAACTGCCGCAATTGTCCCCGTTTCGATGACCAAGAAAAATGCCCAACCGTAAAGGAATCCGGTGAGTTTCCCGTATGCTTTTTGTAAAAACACATATTGTCCACCAGCTTGCGGAAACAATGCTGTTAGCTCGCCATAACACAAAGCCCCTGTCATGGTCAATAATCCCGCCAATATCCAAGATGCCAATAGCCAGCCAGTAGAGCCTACTTGCCGGGCTACATCGGCACTGACAATAAAAATACCAGAGCCAATCATAGACCCAGAAACGAGCATTACTGCATCAAATAGTCGAATTTCTTTTTTAAAATTTGCCAAAATAGTTTAGGTTTAATGGTTTGAATAATCTTGATTTGGAAGTTGAAGCTTCCAATTATTTTTGTTGATTTTAAACGAAAAATGATGTTTCGAGCAAAACGGTTATTTTGGTGCTAATTTGCTGTTTTTGTACCCATATAGAAAGTAAATAACCAACCCAATCACCATCCATATTAAAAACATTAGCCAATTGGATTCGCCCAACTCAGTCATTAAATACAAATTAGTTAATATTCCAAAAATAGGTAATAGAGAGAAATTGTATTTAAAACTCATAAAAGAAAGCAATAGCCAAACCAGCCAAAATACAGCAATGAGGGGTTTGTCGGCGATATGCGAAGTGATACTATTATCATGATACATAAAAACAATAGCGATAATCATCAAAATACCGCATAAATATTTTGCATTGATGTAGGGGATTTTAAATTTTGCATCTTTACTCATGCCTTTGGTATCCAGATACAATACCCCCGCACAAACCAATATAAAGGCAAAAAATGTACCGACACTTGTCAAATCGACAAAAAAGCTCATTTTGAAAAATAATGAAGGAATGGCAACTAAAAATCCGGTAACAATTGTTGCAAATCCTGGTGTTTTATATTTTGGATGAATTTCCCCAAACTTTTTCCCCAATAATCCATCTCGGCTCATGCTCATCCAGATTCTGGGTTGCCCAAGTTGATACGCCAATAAGGCACTGGTAATGGCAACGACAGCACTGACAGAAATAATGCCAGCAACCGCATCAAAACCAACTTTTGAAAATACGTAAGCCAATGGGTCAGCTACATTTAACTCCGAAAAATTAACCATACCGGTTAATACAAAAGAAATCAATACATACAAAATTGTACAAATAGCCAATGCCCAAAGCATGGCTCGGGGTAAATCTCGTTGGGGATTTTTGGCTTCTTCTGCCGTAGTAGAAATCGAATCGAATCCAATAAAAGCAAAAAAGACGGCAGCAACTCCGCTCAAAACCCCTTTCATACCATTAGGTGCAAAGGGAGACCAATTGGCGGGTTTTACGTAGAATGCCCCGGCTACAATCACCAATAATATCACCAATAATTTCAGCCCTACCAAAAAATTACTTGCATTCCGTGATTCTTTGATGCCGATGTAGCAAAGGGATGTAATCAGTGCCGTGATGAGTCCAGCAGGAAGGTTAAATATAATTTTAAAAGCACCTATGCTTGGAGCAATATTGAAAGCGTTTGCTAAATTTTTGATACCATCGCTTACTTCTGAGTTGTTTTGGGCTTGTAGATAAGCTTCGTGGGCAGTTGTATAATCGATGGCTAACCATGTCGGAAAATGAATCCCAAAACCCTCCAACATTGATGTAAAATAACTCGACCATGAGATAGCCACAACCATATTAGAAACAGCATATTCCAAAATCAATGCCCAACCAATAATCCATGCCAGCATTTCACCAAAAGAAACATACGCATAAGTATAGGCACTTCCACTGACCGGCACCATCGATGCAAATTGTGCATAGCTCAATGCTGTAAATACACAGGCAAACGCAACAAAAATAAATAAAATAGCCACCGCTGGTCCTCCATTGAAACTCGCCAATCCGATAGTGCTGAATATGCCTGCTCCAATAATGGCAGCAATCCCTAATAAGGTTAGGTCTCTCACTCCCAAAATTTTGTTCAAAGAATGTCCGCCTTCATTTGCTTCAATTTCTTCTACGGCTTGACGCACATTTTTTCTTCTAAATAAAGAATTACTCATAAATTGTTTTATAATTTAGTATAGGATTAGATAATTTATCAAAACTATTAAAAAAAAATCAAATTTTGATACAGCACTTCTATTTTAGCTGGATTATGTCTAAATATTCATGTAAATCTACTTGTATTTCCTCAAAAATATGTTTTTCGTATTGATTTACTTTGCGAAAATAACCAAAAGCAGCTAGGCTCGAAGTGAATATTTTTGCAAAATATATTGAAAAATATTCTTTTTAATTCAGTTTTATCCTTAAAAATGATACTTTTTTGATAGATAAATATTATTTATTGATTAAATGTTAAAAAAACACTTAAAAAATTTGTCTGAATAATGTTTTTTAATTTCTTTTGTAATCAGAAATTACCTTGTCTATACAAGTTGTATATAAATAGTTTGTTTTTTATTTAGTCATTAAGAATTTGAGTACCCCAATTCATTGGGTTTATTCATCATAGGTTAAAGTATTTTCGTCTTGGAAAGGTATTTGGGCTTCCTAAATACCTTTTTTTTTATTTTGATACAGACACATGAAAACACCACTTTATCGTCAAATTCAAGCAGATTTAAAAGAAAAAATAACCTCCAGCTTGTTTGAGGAA
>CAYUFZ010000118.1:0-8009 GCA_964444025.1 uncultured Emticicia sp. | reverse complement strand
AAAATTATGTCAAAAATTCAATATTACACAGAAGAAGGTTTCAATCACCTAAAAAATAAACTTCATGACCTCAAGGTAAGGGGTCGTGCTGAAATTGCCCGCCAAATTGCAGAAGCCCGTGACAAAGGGGATTTGTCGGAAAATGCAGAATATGACGCAGCAAAAGATGCCCAAGGTTTGATGGAAATGGAAATCTCTAAATTGGAAGAGATTGTTGCCAATGCTCGTATTTTAGATGAATCGACTATCGATACCTCTAAGGTTTCTTTGTTGTCGAAAGTAAAAATAAAGAATAAGAAAAATGGAGCAACCATGGCATATACCTTGGTGGCTGAGGAAGAAGCTGATTTGAAATTAGGTAAAATTTCGATTAATTCTCCATTTGGGAAAGGGTTAATGGGTAAAAAAATCGGAGATACTGCCCAAATTCAGGCACCAGCAGGAGTAATCGAGGTTGAAGTACTTGAAATCAGCAGATAAACAAAGGGGGTTTGAATAATATTCAAACCCTTTTTGCTACAAAGTAGAGGGATTGTTGAAAGGAATTTCGCTTAATTTATTACTTTTCTCCTCTTGTAATCGGTTCAAAAGAGCTTGAGTACTTTCGATGCTTTCTTTTTCTCCTTTCAATTCTTTGAGTGTATTCAAAATATACGCTTGCGTTTCCAAAATCACTTCCAACTGTACTTGATTCTGAACAATCTGCTTCTGATTGCGTACAATATTGATTTGGTTATTGACAATAATCTCCTGATTTTTTATGATGGTTGTTTGATTATGAATCACCAATTCATGATTATCTGTGTTTTGTCTTTGATTTTGAAGCATAATGCCATAATTATCGGCAATATGTTTTTGCATTTGGCTTAGGAATTTTTGCTCTTCCAACAACTTTTCAAGTATATTTTCAATATTTTTCATTCAAGTATTTGATAAAAAAGCCAATATTTGGACTTAAATTTGTGTTTAAGTTTTACAAATGTACAATTTTTTATGACTGTCCAAAAAGGCCCTGCCAACAAAATTCCGATAATTTATATTATTTTTTTAATTGGGGTATTAAGTATTTGGGGAATTTATATGTATCAGTCGAATCGTTATGATGTTTTTTCCAAACATTGGGCAGCTGTTTTGACCATGATTTTTGGGTCATTTGTGGCAGGTTCAAGTCCGGAAGGAAGTGCTGCCATTGCTTACCCTATTTTTACTTTATTATTAAAAATTGAACCTTCTGTGGCTCGGAATTTTGCTTTCGCCATCCAAAGTATCGGCATGACAGCCGCTTCTTTGCTGATTATTGGTTTAAAAATAAAAGTCGAAACAAACTACATTAAATATGTCAGCCTCGGAGGTATATTTGGATTAATCGCTGGTACTTATTTTATAGTACCCCTGATTTCCCCCCCCCTTGCCAAGCTTTTCTTCGTGTCGTTGTGGCTAAGTTTTGGTTTGGTATTATGGAGAAAAAACAGCAAATCAGAACGATATGTATTCGACAAAATAATTCCCTTTACTCAAGATGACCGAATAAAGTTGATTTTTTTTGGCATTATTGGAGGTTGTATTTCTGCCGTCTTCGGAACAGGTATCAATATTTTCACTTTTTGTTTAATGACAATCTACTATAATATTGACGAAAAAGTGGCCGTTCCGTCGTCTGTAATCATCATGACAATCGAGACCATGTTAGGATTTTTTCTCCATGCCCAAGTCCTACAAGATTTCCAACAAGAATCCTTTGAAATGTGGCTTGCTTGTATTCCATTTGTGATATTTTTTGCCCCCTTGGGAGCTTACTTAATCAACAAATTGCCACGTCATTGGGTAGCAACTTTCATTTATCTGATTTTAGTAATACAGTTTATCGGGGCTTTTTGGGTGCTTCGACCTGAAGGATTACACTTATGGATTTCCTTAGCCACAATTATATTTGGTATTCTTTTTTTTGCATTTATAGCTACTCTCAAACGTAAATAAGCCAATTTTAACTATGAGAATCAGTCCAGAGACAATCCAACAAATTTTGCAAGCTACCGACATAACGGAAGTGGTAGGCGAGTACGTCTCGCTCAGGAAAAGAGGGGCAAACATGATTGCTTGTTGCCCATTTCACAACGAAAAAACACCCTCATTTTATGTATCTCCTGCCAAAGGAATATACAAATGTTTCGGTTGTGGCAAAGCCGGAGATTCCGTTCGATTTGTGATGGATATCGAGGGAGTAAGCTACCCTGAAGCTCTCAGACATTTGGCAAAAAAATACGGCATTGAAGTTGCCGAAAGAGAAATTACCAACGAAGAAATGCAGGCACAAAATGAAAAAGAAAGCCTGTATATTGTACTCGATTTTGCAAATAAATATTATCAAGACCAGCTTTGGAAATCCGAAGAAGGCGAAAGTATCGGTCAAAGTTATTTCAAAGAAAGGGGTTTTAATCATAGTACTATTCAAAAATTTGAGCTGGGGTATAGCCCCGAAACATGGGATAGCTTCACCAAACATGCCCTTGATAATGGATTTTCGATAAATATTCTCGAAAAAGCCGGACTTAGCATTGTACGAGAAGGCAAATCCCCCATAGACCGATTCAGGGGGCGTGTCATTTTTCCGATTCATCACGTGGGAGGTAAAACAATCGCATTTGGAGCAAGAATTCTAAAAAAAGACCCAAATTCTCCGAAATATCTTAATTCGCCAGAAACTGCCGTTTACCATAAAAGCTATATTGTTTATGGGATTTATCAAGCCAAAAATGCCATTCGTGTCGAAGATAGCTGCCTCCTCGTGGAGGGATATACCGATGTGGTTTCTTTGGCACAAGCGGGGGTCGAAAATGTGGTAGCATCGTCTGGGACTTCTCTCACCAAAGAGCAGATTCAGCTCATTCGTCGTTTCTCAGAAAATATTATTGTGTTGTATGATGGTGATGCCGCTGGAATAAAAGCATCTTTACGAGGAATTGATATTATATTAGAAGAAGGGCTCAATGTCAAAGCTGTTGTATTTCCCGACGGAGACGACCCTGATTCTTATATTCAAAAAGTAGGAAGCTATTCGTTCAAGGAATACATCAAAAACAATCAAAAAGATTTTATTCGATTCAAAACCGAGATTTCCCTCAAAGATGTCGGAAATGACCCCATCAAGCGAGCTTCATTAATCAAAGATTTGGTCGAAACTATTTCAAAAATTCCAGACTCCATCAAACGTTCGGTATTTTATCAAGAAGTGGCGGACTTGATGGGTATAGAAGAACAAATCTTGATAGCCGAAGGCAATAAAATAACACTGAAAAAAGCCCAAGAAGCAGAAAAACAGAAACAAAACACTACTCGAACACAAACCCAAAATATCGGGAATCTCGAAGTACAAGTGACGAGAGAGGAGAACAATTTATCGCCTCTGCCCGAAAATCAGGGACAACAAACCGACCGCACCTACCTTTCATACCAAGAGGAAGAATGTGCCAGGCTGTTGGTTTGCTATGGCCAACATATTTTGGAGAGAAATGTAATTGAAAATATAGACATGACTCTGGCTGAATATATGATTAACGAAATTAGAAATATAGAGTTTATAAACCCTATTTACGGTAAAATCATTACTATTTTTAGGGGATTTTTTCAGAATAATCAAATCCCAGATACTGGATATTTTACGAGTCATGAAGATACAGAAATTCAAAAAACAGTCACGGGTTGGCTTCTTAGCCCTTATCAGCTAAGCGAAAATTGGAAGAAAAAAGAAATTTATATCCCTGAAATAAGCGAAATTTTACCAGATTTAGCTTATACAAATATACTGCGACTAAAAAAAGCTCGGTTTGAAAAAGAAATTCATCTACTGAATCAGAAATTAAGCAATGGCAATATCAGCACCGAAGAAGAAGATGAAATCTTGTTTCAAATGATTCAGTATAAAGAGGTAATCAAAAAAATCGCAAACCTTTTGGGTACGGTTCTTTAATCTCCATTTTTTCGATAAAATATCTTTACCTTTGTGGCGTTATGATAATGCTCCAATTTTGAATATTAACCAAAGAAAACGAGACGCTAAAATGCAAATTCATTTTACGTTCAATCACAAAAATGTATAAGAAAGTATTATTTCCTTTAGTCGTATTTATAGCTATCTCTTGCGATTTGTTTCAGAAAAAAGTACCCACTCCCAGTCCTCCTGTGGAGGTAATTCCAGAATTTCAGAGTACACCAGAGAGCTATTTATTGCCCAATACCATTGCCAATGAAGCCTCGGGCATTTGCGACAGTCGAAATATGCCAGGAAATGTATGGGTACATGAAGATGGTGATAATCCAAACCTTTTGTACCAATTTTCGCACGAAGGCAAATACCAAGGAAGCATCAAAATGCCCTTTCCCAACCGAGATTGGGAAGACATTAGCATTGGTGCAGGCCCTGAATCGGGGAAAACGTACTTGTACTTAGCTGATATTGGCGATAATATCGCCGCTTATGAGAATAAATACTACATTTATCGTTTTGAAGAACCTAATTCTTTAAGTCAGAAGGTTGAGAAGTATGAAACCATTGCTTTTGCGTATCCAGATGGTAGCCGAGATGCCGAATGTATTCTATTAGACCCTGCTACCAAAGATATATATATTATCAGTAAGCGAGAATTCAATGTTCGATTGTACCATTTGCCTTATCCACAATCCACAACCGAGATACAAACCGCCAAATTTATACAAAATATCCCACTTCAGGTAATTACCAGCGGAGGAATATCAAGCGACGGTAAAGAGATTGTCCTGAGAAACTATGATGCTATTTATTATTGGTATCGAAAAAACAACGAAAGTATCATTGCTGCTTTGAGTAGGACCCGAGATAAATTGCTACCCTATGTCAAAGAACCACAAGGAGAAGGTATCTGTTTTGATAAAGACAATCAAGGGTATTTTACGAATAGCGAAAGGCTTGACGGCAGCACGAGTCCTTCTTATTTATATTATTACAAAAAGAAGTAAACAAGAAATAAGTGCCAAAATTTACAAAAATAGATATTTGGCGTTAGAAAACACAAAAAAATAGAGTATCTTAAAGATACTCTATTGCCGCTATTTCAAAGACATGCCTAAATATTTTATACTAAAAAAGCGAGTTTTTTTATTTAAGTATGGGTTCTAAATCCGCTTTATTTTCTTCCAGCCATTCGGTGATATCCCGAACAATTTGCTCTACTCCAATCTCTGGTTTCCAACCTGTCAAAGCCGTCACTTTGGAATTATCCGTGATGTACAATCGAATATCAGCTGGTCTATTTTCGGTAATTCTTTCGATGGGAATGACTTTTCCTGTTACTTTTTGGCAAATTTCTGTCAATTCTTGCAAAGAAACACTTACCTCAAGACCACCACCTGCATTCAAAATTTCGCCATTCACCTTTTGGAAATTATGAATCTGCCAATCAATTAATCGGTACAAATCCTCTACATGTAATACATCTCTGGTCTGTTTTCCCTCGCCACCGTAGCCAATATAAGCCAGTTTTTGTTGAAAAAAGTGCTTGGCAATCCACAAAACCATCACCCCTTGGTCCACTTTTCCCATTTGCCAAGGGCCTGTCAAAACCCCACAACGATTAATTACCGTGGGGAGCTTATAAAACTCGTTATATTCTTGGATAATCAGCTCCGATGCCAGCTTGGTTGTTCCATACAAAGAACGCACCCCATCTAAAGGAAAATTTTCGGCAATACCTTTGGCAGAAACCCCCATTACTGGCTGATTATCAATCAATTGAAACCTTGTATCTTTTTCTTCAAAATTTAAAGTTTCAATCGTTTTAATTGGATAAACTCGACTAGTAGAAAGGAAAATAAATTGAGCTTGGCACTTCACGGCATAATTCAAACAATTAATCGTTCCAAACAAATTCGTATTGATTAAATAGTCTGGAGTTCCGCCATTGATTCCAGCCAACACAGAAGGTTCGGCAGAAGCCTCAATAATCGTATCGACAATAGGCAAAGAGTCAAAATCTTCTTTACTTCTGATATCGCCATGAATAAACTGTATGCCAGCTTTACCCAGCCGAGCCACATTTAATTCAGAGCCTTTACGACGGAGATTATCCAAACAAAAAATCTCGTAATGAGGATAATTTTTTTTCAGCGACAGAGCGAGAGCAGAACCCACAAATCCTGCCCCTCCCGTAATCAATATTTTTTTCATCAACGATTATATTATTTTTATTTTAATGAGCCGAAGAGCTCCACGATACTCGTTTTAAATTAACCTTTTCGATAGGTTTAATGATTAATGGTACTTTTTCTACTTTCACGGCACTGCTGTCCAACCCGAACCATTTATCTTCCGAAGGCGTGTATTGCTTGATAAAGAAATACGCCCTCATGATAAGACTTTCTAAGAACGGAAGTTCGTTTTCGTAAGATAAGAAACGCTCCAACACAACAAATCTAAAATCTCCAATAACGTTATGCCTATTAAGGGATTCATATCGACTACGAATATCTACTTCCCCATCTTTTACCATATCCTCTAAAACTCGTTTGAAATACAAATTTATCTTATGCGGCACCCTAAATCCTAATCTAAAATTCACTTTATAGACATCATCTTCGGCTACCGTCATTACTTTATATTCCATGGTATAAGGGTCATCGACCGTATCAACATGAACAAACCAGTAAACATCTGCCCTTTTGGGTCTTTTTTGAAAAATCGAATAAATAATTTTACTTTCAATTTCTGATGATCTGCCAGCATTGCTTAAGAAAATCAAATGAGTAGCATACTTTGGAATGGTATTATCATTGCTCAATTCTTTGAGAGATTCCACATATTTATCAAGCTTTTCGTATTCTGTCAATCGGGTCTTAATCTTATAAGCACGAATCCAAATATACATCACCAAAGCAATGATTCCAGCAATAATTAAAGATACATATCCTCCGTGAGAAAATTTTTGGAGATTCGCAATCAAAAATGAGCCCTCAATTGCCACATAAATTAGAATAAATAATATAATACCCCAAAGATTGAACTTCTTTACATACAAATAATAAGCCATCAGCGTAGTAGTCATCAGCATTGTCATCGTAATAGACAAGCCATAAGCCGCTTCCATTGCCGAAGATTCTCTAAAATACAAAACGACACCAACACAGCCCAGCCAAAGCAATATATTGATACTTGGTACATAAATCTGACCTTTTTGTTCCGAAGGATAATTTACTTTTATTTTAGGCCAAAAATTCAGACGAATTGCCTCCGAAATTAGCGTAAAAGAGCCACTAATTAAAGCCTGACTGGCAATAATTGCCGCAGATGTTGCAATAAAAATTCCGAAAGGCAAAAACCATTCTGCCATTAGACCATAAAAAGGATTGCGGTCTTCAAGCATCTGTCCATTCAAACCCATCACATACACCCCTTGTCCAAAATAATTTAGAAGTAAGCAAATTTTTACGAAAATCCAGCTGATTCTGATATTTCCTCGGCCACAATGCCCCAAATCCGAATATAGAGCCTCTGCACCCGTTGTACATAAAAATACCGACCCTAAAATCCAAAAACCACCCGGATGATGCACTAATAATTCATAAGCATAGTATGGATTAAGGGCTTTCAAAACCGATAAGTCTTTCCCAATCCAAAGTACTCCCAAAATCGCCAACATCGAAAACCAAACCAACATAAAAGGACCAAACAAATAGCCCACTTTTTTGGTACCAAAAATCTGTACAATAAACAACACAGAAATAATCGCAATGACAATTTTCACAATCGTATCTTGCTGTATGTCTGGGAATTTTATTCGCAAACCTTCTATGGCAGAAGCCACCGAAATAGGAGGAGTAATAATTCCATCTGCCAATAATGCACTTGCTCCGATGATAGCGGGTACTGTAAGCCAATTCGCATGTCTTCTCACCAAAGCAAACAAAGCTAGAATACCGCCTTCGCCACGGTTATCCGCTCGTAAAGTAAGCACGACATACTTCAAAGGAGTTTGCATGGT
>CAYUFZ010000117.1:6894-8046 GCA_964444025.1 uncultured Emticicia sp. | reverse complement strand
AATTTACGATTTTTATTTAAAATATATTTTAATTTTGCATTAATCGAATTATTTGCAGGCATTACTCTTGTATAAGGATTAAACATTAAACCCTGAATTTCAATCGGTATTTTGCTTGAGCCTACGGTATGTTGAAAAACATCGACCATCATCAACAACAATTTATTTGCCCCAAAAGCCAGTGTATAATGTTCTTTAAGCTTCCATATATTTCCAGAAGCACGAATAATACTCGACTCTGAGGTATAAACTTGGAATTCTTCTTCTGTAAAAAAATGAATGGAGATATTTGTTGCAGAAGTTTGAATACTAGGAATGTCTTTGGCTTCTGGATTTAGTAAAAAAATATACTCATCGCTGGAAGGGTTTGTCTCCAAAAATCTCAATATATTTTGAATATGGCCCAAATTATGCCCAACTAATTTAACATATATATCACAAATAACTATTTTTATTCTTTTTTTATTTTTTTAATCTACCTCACGGAATGATAAACGTCTAAAGTTTTTTTAGCCGTAATATCTGGGGAAAAGTCAGTCAGTCGGGCTTTCCCTTTTTCAATTAAAGAATTGCGTAGAGATGTATTTTCTACTATTTGGGTAATTTGGTATAAAATATCTTCTTTATCAATAGGATTGAAATACAAAGCCGCCTCTTGTGCAACCTCGGGGAAACAAGAGCGATTGCTTAATACAACTGGGCATTGGCAAGCAAAAGCTTCTAAAATAGGTATGCCAAAGCCCTCATACAAAGATGGATAAACAAACGCTAAGGCACGCTTGTACAAGAAATACAAGTCTTCATCACTTTCAATAACATGATGTTTTACTTGATTCATTATTTGATTATTGGCAAATATTTGTTTTTCTTCCGCCGTAAATCCCCCATTTCCCGCACACAATAGCACCAAATTTGGGTTTTTTCTCAATAAAGGAACAATCGCTTCTACAAAAAAAACAAAATTTTTGTAATTCCCCCTATTTCCAACATAAAGCAAATAATCAAATGGATAGGAACTTCCTGCAAAGTTGGTATTAGGTGAAAAATTAGCAAAATGAGTAGAATGATAAATTACTGCTACTTTTTCAGGTTTTATATCAAAAATATCGACAATATCATTTTTAGTATTTTCAGACACCGCAATGATTTTAT
>CAYUFZ010000117.1:0-6884 GCA_964444025.1 uncultured Emticicia sp. | reverse complement strand
AATATTCTTTTTGTATTGTTTATCAAAACCATCAAGAGAAGCATACTTTTCAGGAAATTTTTCGGGAATAACATCGTGATGTGTCAATACAAAAGGTTTTTTGCCCAAAAAAGGCAAAAAATAATCTTTGAAATAAGTCGGATGAAAAACATCAAAATCTTGCTTATACAGATAATAAGCACTGGCGGCACGATTGAGATGAGAAAAAATCTGATTCGTTCGAGCGAATCCAAAATAGAATTTGAACGGAACTACTTTTCGGATATCGCCTTTCTGAATATAATCATTATTTGAGTACTTCAGTGCCAATTGAATGTCAATCTTTTGTGAATATTTAAGATTAAACATTAAATCATAATAATATCTAGCGACACCTCCATATTTTGCACCCGAAAAGGCTTGATGATCGAAAAGTATTTTCATAAGAAGAAAAGTAGGATGTAACGGATTCGAACCGATGACCTTCGCCCTGTCAAGGCGACACTCTAAACCAACTGAGCTAACATCCTGTATCTATTATTGAGAAACCCTATTATTTTGCAAGAAATAACCAAGGTACAAAAGCTTTCTGATTACAAAAAAAGTATTTTCAGTAATTATTTACAAAAGTACAATAATTTATTTTCCTTTACAATTCAATGATATACTTTTTTTGAAGGCACTCTCAACAAAAGTACAAATCCAATGATAAAAAATATCAAAATCACCAAAACCGAACTTCTCATATTTCCCGTCAGCTGCCCAATTAGCCCAAAAGATAATGTCCCCAAAGTTATTGCTATTTTTTCAACTATATCATAAAACCCAAAATAAGAGGCAGTATCTTTTGTTTCATCAGGAATTAGTTTTGCAAACGTTGACCTAGAAAGAGATTGAATCCCTCCCATCACCAAACCGACCACAGAAGCGATGATATAAAACTCCTTCGAAGTAGTTGTATAATAAGCTGCCAAAGGCATCAATGCCCAAATAAAGATAAATACCAACAAAGCTTTGGTATTTCCAAATTGAGCAGACAACCAAGATGCCAAATAAGACCCCGGAATGGCAATTAATTGAATCAACAATAAAGTAGTAATGAGGCCTGCTTTCTCAATGTGCAACTCTTTGTCCGCAAAAATGGTCGCAACATAAATTACCGTCATTACCCCCATGTCATAAAAAAAGAAGGAAACGAGAAATTTGGTAATTAATTTATTCTTTTTCACTTCCTTCAAAACTTTCCTTAACTCCTCAAACCCCGACAACCTTCCCGATTTTAGGGTTTTGGGTTCATCTTTCGGTAAATAATAGAAAGGAATTTGGGCAAACAAAGCCCACCAAACCCCAACAGTCAAAAAAGATAATCGGGCAGTAAATCCCGAATCAGAATCTGCTTTTGTCAGACCAAAAAGCTCGGGCTTCATGATTAATAATAAATTGCTAATCAACAAAATGACACTTCCAATATAGCCCATCGTAAACCCCTTAGCACTCAGATTATCAAACCGGTCTTCGGTAGCAATGACAGGCAAAAACGAATTATAAAAAACAATACTCCCACCCCAACCAATCACAGAAATAGCAAAAGCAATGACGGTAGAATTGATAGTTTCTTTGGTAAAAAAGTAAAAATAAGCACAACTACCTGCTCCCAAATAGCAAAAAACCTTCATAAACAACTTCCTCCGCCCGCTTGAATCTGCCAAGGGTGTCAGTATTGGATTCAATATCACGAGAATCAATGTAGCAAAAGAAATCGAATAAGAATACAAAACCGAATTTTGAATTTCAAAACCGAAAAAGCTTACAAAATCTGTAATAATTTTGCCAGAATTATCTTTTTGTGTCGTCGTTGCCAAAAAATACATCGGAAAAACCACCGTAGTAATGACCAAATTATGAACAGAGTTTGCCCAATCATACATTGTCCAGGCATTTAACACTTTTTTTTGATTTTTTTCAAACATAATTATTTATTGTTTTAATGAGCAATTCAAACATCATTTCGGGCTTTCACCTCATCGTATTCTTTTTCATAATTTGGGTGAAAAGTCCCCATCCATTTGTCCCAAAAAGTAAAATATAATCCATAGTTTCCTTTATAAAAATGATGATGCTGATTATGCAACACCGCATTGTTGAACCACTTCCAAAACCAATGACGATACGCTTTTGGAGGCATCCATTCCCAGCCAAAATGCCCATATATATTATAGATAGTCATGAAGGTCAGAAATGCCAAAATGGTATATCTATGTAAAGGTAATATTAATGGTAATATAATAAAAATTCCAGCTTCAATGATAGCCTCGTAGGGATGGAAAGAAAAAGAAGTCCATGGGCTTGGGTTTGTCGATAAATGATGTACTTTATGAAAATATTTGAAAATTTTCGGGTGGTGCATCAATCGATGAAACCAATAAAAATAGGTATCATGAATCAAAAGAGTCAATCCGAATGAAGCAAACAGATAATTAATGCCATAATCTGAAATATTCTGATAAACCCTCGTGTAGCGAATCACAATTGGATTGAAAACAGCGGCAGCCACCAAACCAAATATCAGAAAAGTTATCATTGAATAAAAGATTTCCCTTTTATAATCATTCAGAGATGGGATTTTTAACTGAATTTTATTGGTACTAAACTTTTTTTTGAACCATTTATAATAAATCAGAAAAACTATCCCTCCGAAAAAGAAATAGCGAAAAGCACTGAACAAGACTGTTCCATAAAAGAGTTTGAGTGCTATATCCGAAGCATTTTGTATCATTTGCATTAATTTATTGCACTTATTTCAATATTTTTTAGTTTCAAACTTTGATTGAGGAGCTGAACAAATCTTAAGGCATGTTTTCCATCTCCATGAATACAGACAGTCTCAGGTATCATCGGGATATAATTTCCATCAATGGTTTGAACCCTTTGATTTTCAATCATTCCTATCACCTGACCGACCGCCTCTTCCGCTGTTTCAATCAACGCATTTGTAAAGCTTCTTGGCGTAAGCGTGGCATCATTTTGGTAAGTTCTATCCGCAAAAACCTCCGCAGCAGTTTTCAAATTTAAAGCCTTTGCCTCTGAAATCAAATGACTTCCTGCCAAGCCGTAAAGAATTAAGTTCGGGTCAATGGCATGCACAGCCGCAGCAATAGCAGCCGAATAAACGCTATTTTGAGCAGCCATGTTGTACAATGCTCCATGCGGCTTGACATGATGGAGCTTACCTCCCGAAATCTCGACAAAAGCTTTCAATGCACCAATCTGATAAATACATATATCGAAGACCTCGGACTCTGACACATTCATATTTCTTCTTCCAAAGCCCTGCAAATCCGGAAAACCCGGGTGAGCCCCAATTGCCAACTGGTGTTTTAAAGCCAAATTTACGGTTTTTCTCATCACGGAAGCATCTCCAGCATGAAATCCACAAGCGATATTAACAGACGAAATCCAAGGCATCAAGGATTCATCCTCCCCCATCGTCCAAGCCCCAAAAGATTCGCCCATGTCACAATTAAGGTCAATTTTCATTCTTTTTGTAAAAATAATCTATCCCAACAACAATTTTATCCCATTCTTTTTTTAGTTCCATGTGTTTTTTTTCAGCATCCTCAACCGAAACCGCCTCAAATCTGATAAGCCTTGAAGGTGATGCTTGAGCTAATTTCGGCAAATCAGCCTCCATTATATTCCCCATAACGGGGTATCCCCCACTCGTTTGATGCCCCGCCATTAATATCAATAATTGACCATCAGGCAAGAGCTGAATTGTCCCAAAATCAACCGCACGTGTCACCAATTCAATTGGAGCAACCAAAGATAATGACACAGAACGAAGTCGAGTTGCCATTCGGTTTGAATTAATATCGATAGAAAAATGGTGGTTAAATATATTTATTTGGGATAAATCATCTAATAGTTTAAACTCTTTACCCAATACAATTCTTAACTTCAGCGTTGGTTCGTTTGAAGAAAAAAACGACAATAAATGATTATTAGAAGAAAACCTTGGAAAAAGCATTTTCCCGAAGTAAGGATTCTTAAAACCACCTTTGACAGCCAAATAAGTGCAATTTCCGTTGATTTTCTTTCTGAATTTCAAGACACTTCCTATCTGAACAGGATAAACTTTCCATAATTCAATAGGATTGCCATCTAATTCTGGAGAAAAATCTCCCCCTCCAATGACAATAAAAGCTTTTTTTTCAAACAAAAGACTATCTGCTGGATAAAACATCTCGAAAGCCTCCTCTGTTTTATCATTTCGCAATAATAAATTCAGTAATTGAAACGAACATCTATCCATTACCCCATCAGGATTAATCCCCAAATGCCTTTCGAAAAATGTGCCAAACCCTCTAAATGAAGAATAAATACCTTTTTTTAATACGATAAATGACATGATTATGCTTTAAAAATCTTTAAAAATAATACTTCAAGCGACTATTAAAATTCAAGGTTTTGATTAGATTTGTATTTTACATTAAATTTATGAAATAGATATAACTTTTTGAAATTAAAGTATCATTTTTTATATATTTTCCAAAAAATTCGATATTACCCAATGAGACATCTTATTTTATTCGCTTTCGTATTTATCCAAAGTAATGTATTTGCTCAGACAATTCAGCTTTTTAATGGAAAAGACCTGAACAATTGGTATAGTGATATTCCTGCCAAAGACAAAGACAGTACCATTCGGGCATCATTTATTATCAGAAATGGGCTTTTAGTAAGCATGGGAAGGCCAGAAGGGCATCTGATTACTAAAGATATTTATGAAAATTATCGATTGACGGTTCAATACAGATTTGCTGGCAAACCTGGAAATTGTGGTGTATTGGTTCATGCTTCCAAACACCGAGCATTGTATGATATGTTTCCAAAATCCATTGAAGTACAGATGATGCACGAAAATGCTGGTGATTTTTGGTGTATTGTTGAAGACATAAAAGTCGATAATATGGAGGCTCGCCGAGGACCAAAAGAAAATTGGGGAATTACGGAAGGGAAAGAAAGACGCATCATTAACCTTACCGATAATTCCGAAAAACCTCTTGGGCAATGGAATGAGATGGTGATAGAATGTAAAAATGATACGATAAAGGTTTGGGTCAATGGTGACTTGGTAAATAATGGATATGCTGCCACTGCCCAACGAGGCAAAATTGCGTTACAAGCAGAAGGAGCTGAGGTCGAGTTTAGAAAAGTAGAGCTTCAACCATTGGATTGACCAATCAAATAGGAATAAATTTTACTTTATTTCCCGCTTGTAACAAGGTTTTTGGCGAAGCAAATGGCATATAAAGAGCAAGTGATGTACGACCGATTAATTGCCAACCTCCAGGGCTATCAGCAGGGTAAATCCCTGTCTGCATTCCTGCAATACCGACACTTCCTGCGGGAACTTGCCGTCTCGGGGTAGGTTTTCGTGGCGTAGCAATGAGCGGATTTAGCCCGCCCATGTACGCAAATCCCGGTAAGAATCCCATCATATAAACTCGATAAGTCGGAGAGGTATGTATCTCTATTACTTCTCCGACTGTTAATCCGTGATACGCTGCCACAAAAGACAAATCCTCTCCATCATAAATCACCGGAATATCAATGGTTTTCTCTGTGAAAGATTTTATATTTTCGGTATTTGCAAGAATCTTTTCAAGATAATTGGATACCATTTGAAATGCTGTATTAAATTCTGGATAATTGACCCGAACCGCAATCAAATCATAGAAAAGGGTCAAGGATGAATATGCCGGTACCCACTCCATTAATCCTTCAAAAGGCTGTTTTCGACAATAATCGACCAATGTCAAAACCAAATCATTGATATTCTCGTCAATGACATTACCGAAATCGATGCAAATTGCCTTTTCATTTAAAGGATAAATTTGGTAGTTATTTTGCATATAACTTTTTGAATGCTTGTTCATATTTATCTCCTACTTTCCACTGAGGAGCGGTCTCTCGATTGGCGATTAAACGGGCAACATGGGTGTAAGCTTGACAGAATTTTAGTAAATAATTCATATTGACTGACTCTGGGCTATCCGTAACCTTATGATAAAACTTATTAATTTCGGCATCGAAAGCTGTAAAACCCGGCGAATAATCTGGTGCTGGGATTCCTTTAGCCGCCAAACTGACATTATCAGAGCGATCGAATAGATTTTGTTCGGGAGCAGGATCTGAAATGGCTGTCAAACCAAATACTTTTGAGCCTTCTGCAATTTGAATCTGTGCATCTGTTCTGTCCAAGCCAATCACGGTCACTTTTGTCGTATCGTTGTAGCCTGCCCCATCGGTATTGAGGTTATAAATACACTGATTGAGAGGTATCAAGGGGTGTTCTGCATAATATTTACTCCCCAACATACCCACTTCCTCTCCTGTATAAGCAATAAATAATAGCGAACGTTTGGTTTTTGAGGCAGAAAAAGCCTTAGCTGCTGCCAAAATGGCTGTAGTTCCAAACGCATTATCTCTTGCTCCATTGAAAATAGAATCATTAGGAATAGTTGATTTGCCAACGCCCACGTGGTCAAAGTGGGCACTCAAGACCACAAACTCATGTTTTAATTTTGCATCACTACCTTCAAGCATCCCCACCACATTGGCAGAAGAAATCGCTGTTTTTTTTACTTGTCCAACCTTCAAGCTCAGCATATTCAAATTTTCTTTATTAAATTTTTTAATATGCGAACCATTAACCCAAAGATGTGGCATGTCGTGCTGATTTGCATTGGCGAAAGCGATTTTTTCGCCTCCGACATAATTCACAATCGCTGTCCATGGAAATTTAAGATTATATAATTGAATGAATGCCAAAGCTCCCCTTTCGGCAGCAAAACCGCCCTTTTTGGCAGAACCTGCGATATTTTCAGAAGGGTCATCGCTGT
>CAYUFZ010000116.1:5138-8122 GCA_964444025.1 uncultured Emticicia sp. | reverse complement strand
TGGAGACATAAAGGAGAAGGAGATGCGAATCCATATCAAGTTGAGCACGATGTACTTTTTGATTGCATTGTTAATAATAAGTCAATTAATGATGCCGAAAGAGGTGCAAAAAGTACTATGACAGCGATTATGGGTAGAATGGCGACTTATTCTGGGAAGAAAGTTCGATGGGAAGAAGCCTTGAATTCAAATGAAAATTTAATGCCAGATAAATTTACATGGGATACTTTGCCTAAGACTTTGCCAGATAAAGATGGTTATTATAAAATTCCAATACCAGGAAAAACCAAACCATTTTAATATGAAAAGGGTCGGATTTTATTTCCGACCCTTTTTTTTATTTTACTAATTCACCGCTTAAACGCATGATTTGTAATTCTGATATTTTGATGTTGTAACGGGCATTTGTCAATCGGTTTAGCGATGTATTTAAGCTTCTCTGTGCCTCGTTAAGTTCAAGTATGGTAGAACCTCCTAATTTGAATTTTTCAAGTGAAATTTTGAGGGTTTCCTCAGCAACTTCCTTATTTTCTTCCTCCAATTTTAGCAATTCCTTATCCGTTTGATATTGATTGTAGGCTCGCATCAAATCCGATTCAATCTGAATCCACAAGTCTTCCTCTTGTTTTCTCAATATTTCGGTATTGATTTTTGAAGTTTGTATTTGGCGACGAGTGATTTCTCCGTTGAAAATATTCCAAGTCGCAGCTAGACCCAAATTTAAACCTAAGTTTTGGTTATAAAGAAATAAACCTGCATTTGTTTTGCTAAGGGTATATCCAAAAGAGGAGTTAAATGTTACTCTAGGTAATTTCAAAGCGGCAACTTCTTTTTGCGAAATTAAACTAATATCGGTAGATTTTCGGATAGATTGCAAGTTTTTATTAGCAGCCCGAGCTTGACTTTTCAATTGTTCTGCACTCGGGTCAAACATGATGCCTACTACCTCCTGAACATCAAATTCATAGTCTGCCGCTCGAACAAGTAAATTATTTAGAGCAACTTTTGCATTTTTCAAAGAGTTTTTAGCTTGTACCAACTGAGTCACTTGGTTATTTAGTTCCGTTTTAGATTGGAGATAATCTAATTTAGAGCCTTTGCCAAACTCCCACCGTTGTTCGGTAATTGTGAGCCTTTCTTGGTAGTATTTGATAATTGTTTGAAGAAATGCCACAGTTTGTTTCTGACGCATGACTTCATAATAAGCCTGCATAACATTGGAAACAGTCTTTTCCATTACTTGTTTCGATTGAATTTGGCTTAATTGACTTTGCCCCTTCAATCTATCGAATGTAGCATACATGCGTTTTCCGTCGTATAATGTCCAAGACATTGCCAAATTAGAAACCGGAGAAAAGGATTTACCAAACCTATCAATTACTGTTCCATTTGATAATTTTTGATTGACACTATTGAAGGCAGAACCAACGTTTGTATTCAAATCAACTCTGGGAAGCATTCCTGCATTTCCCTTAAACACTTGCATTTCTGCTACGTCTTGTTGCATTTTTGCCACTTTAATATCATAGCTTTTGTCTAGGGCATTACTGATGGCATCCTCCAAGGTCAGGATTTCCTGAGCAGAAACACTGAAAAGAGAAAACGTGAAAGAAAAAAGTGCAATATATTTGATTTTATTTATAAAAAACATCTTTAATATTATTTTCAGATATACAATTAAACGCTGGGGGAAATTTCCCCCAAAATCCGAATTAAGCCATTTCAACCTCGTGAGCGATGGCGTCAATTTGCTTCATCCTCTCAAAGTTTTTCTTTCTAGCCAAGAAAGTATAAATGGCGGGAATCACATATAAGGTAAGAACCAAAGAAAACAATAGCCCTCCCATAATTACAATTCCCATTGCCATACGACTTTTTCCAGCTGAACCTAAAGCAAAGGCAATCGGTGATGCACCTAAAACAGTTGCCAAACTTGTCATTAAAATAGGTCTGAAACGCATGGAAGCCGCTTCAATAGCTGCTTCTCTAATCTCCATTCCTTTTTCTCTCAATTGATTGGCAAATTCAACAATCAAAATACCATTTTTCGTTACCAAACCAATAAGCATAATCATACCGATTTGACTAAAAATATTCATGGTTTGATTGAAATACCAAAGAGAGAAAACCGCACCAGCAATTGCCAACGGAACGGTAAGCATGATGATAAATGGATCAACAAAGCTTTCGAATTGAGCTGCTAAAATCAGATATACCAAGACCAATGCCAAAAGGAACATATACAAAGTATTGGAAGAACTTTCGGAAAAATCTCTGGAAGAACCAGAAAGAGCTGTTCGGATAACCTCATCGTTGAGACGATCTCTAATAGCATTCATCGCTTTAATACCATCACCAATGGTTTTTCCTGGGGCTAAACCTGCGGATACCGTAGCACTCATATATCTATTGAAGTGGTATAATTGAGGAGGACTGCTTTCTTCATTCGTTTTAACGATATTATCTAATTGAATGATTTCTCCACGATTATTTTTAACATAAGTATTCTTTAAATCTAATGGTTCGTCTCGATTAGCTCTGTCGAACTGACCGATAACCTGATATTGTCTTCCATTCATGGTAAAATACCCGAAACGTTGTCCAGCAAATGCCAATTGCATGGATTGGGCAACGTCCGCTACTGATACTCCCATACTTTTTGCTTTTTCTCGGTCAATGCTCACTTCCAACTCTGGTTTATTGAACTTTAAGTTCAGGTCAGAAATCATGAAAGTAGGGTCTTTGGCAACTTCCTCCATAAATTTAGGAACATATTCTCTTAATTTCTCAAAATTAGGAGCTTGAATCACATACTGAACAGGTAATCCACCTCTTTTATCAAGTGAAATGGTTTCTTGTTGAAGTACAAAAGCTTTGGCATCTGGCATTTTCTTGACAATCTTGGTCAATTGTTCTGCAATTTGTTGTTGGGTACGGATTCTATTTTTTGGGTCAGACAGAACCAAACGTGTAAACCCAGTATT
>CAYUFZ010000116.1:3599-5128 GCA_964444025.1 uncultured Emticicia sp. | reverse complement strand
AGCTCCCGAGCCTGTAAATCCTGGAGCAGTCATGGTGACGATTGAACTTGCTTCAGGAACAGAGTCCCGAATTGTTTTGCCAAGTTTTAGGATATAATTATCAGTAAATTCAAAGGAAGAACCCTCTGGAGCAGAGATTTGTAATCTCATTTGGCTTCTATCGTCTAAAGGAGCCAACTCTTGTTGTAAGTCTTTTCCAAAGTACCAAGTCATAACGAAAGTCAGCAAAATCAAAGGAATAGAAACCCATCGAATTTGCATAAAATTAGTTAGCCTTGTTTTGTATCCAGTGATGATGCTTTCAAAAAATGGCTCGGTCAATTCATAGAACTTGCTGTGCTTTTGATTTTTTCTTACTAAGTAAGCATTCAGCATAGGAGTTAAAGTAAGTGAAACAAAAGCAGAAATTAACACGGCAGATGCTAACACAATTCCAAACTCCCTGAATAATTTTCCTACAAAACCTTGCATAAAAATAACTGGTAAAAAAACAGACGCAAGCGTAATTGAGGTTGAAATAACGGCAAACATGATTTCGTTAGACCCCTTGATGGCGGCCTCAATGGGCTTCATGCCTTCTTCTATTTTTTTATAAATATTTTCAGTTACTACAATGCCATCATCTACCACCAAACCTGTTGCCAAAACGATTGCTAGTAGGGTCAAAATATTAACAGAAAAGCCGAATAAATACATCAAGAAAAATGTTCCTACCAAAGATACAGGAATATCTATCAGTGGTCGAACGGCAATAATCCAATCTCTGAAGAATAAGAAGATAATAATTACCACGAGACCAATCGAAATCAAGAGCGTTTCGGCTACTTCTTCGACTGATTTTTGGATGAATGTCGTATTATCCGACATGAGTTCCATGCGATAGTCTTTAGGTAGTTCTTTTTTGATTTCGTTCAATCTTTCTCTAACTTTTTCTGATATTTCAAGATAATTGGCACCAGGTTGAGGAATAACAGCCAAACCAATGGAAGGAATACCATTGATTCGCATCACAGTTTCTTCGTTTTCTGCACCCAATTCAGCTTGTCCAATATCCTTGAAACGGATGATTTTCTCACCAACAGTTTTAATAATTAAATTATTAAAATCTTCTTCCCCTTTGAATCTACCGATGGTCTTAACGGTTAATTCTGTATTATCTCCGGCAAGTTTTCCACTGGGTAATTCGACATTTTCTCTATCCAAAGCAGACTTGACATCCTGAGTCGTAACCCCCTGAGCAGCAAGTTTGTTGGGGTCCATCCATAATCTCATCGAGAATTTCTTTTGCCCCCAAATAAGAACCTGACTGATTCCTTGGATGGTTTGTAGCCGTTGAGCCACGATATTTTCAGCATAATCGCTGATTTCCATGTGGCTCCTGATATCCGACTGAAGCATCATACTCATGATGGGGTCTGAGTTGGCATCTGCCTTAAAAACAGTCGGAGGGCCGTCAATATCTTGGGGAAGTTGGCGAACAGCACTAGAGACTTTATCACGTACATCGTTTGCAGCGGCTTCCATATCTA
>CAYUFZ010000116.1:0-3589 GCA_964444025.1 uncultured Emticicia sp. | reverse complement strand
TGACTTGAGCCATAGTTAGAAGAGGAATTAATGGATTTAATTCCTTCAATGGCATTTACAGCCTTTTCTAATGGTTCGGTGATTTGAGATTCAATGATGTCAGCATTCGCCCCTACGTAGTTGGTTCGAACCGTTACGACGGGTGGGTCAATAGATGGGTATTCCCGGACTCCGAGGAAATTATACCCGATTGCCCCAAACAATATGATGAGTAAGTTCATCACAATTGCCAATACCGGCCGTTTGATTGAAATAGTTGAAATCGACATATATAAAATGGTCAAATATGCTTTAAAATGAAATGATTAATTCTTTTTTTCGGGAATTATTTATTACCAGACTTGATTTTGACTGGAGAGTCGTTTTTAAGCGACATAATTCCACTGACAATGAGAGAGTCTCCTTCGCTCAAACCACTTAAAATCTGTACATTTTTATCGGTTCTGATTCCGGTTTCAACCATAATTTCCTTTGCTTTTCCATTTTCTACTATATAAACTTTCTTTCCCTTCAAAATAGGGACAATCGATTGTGTAGGAACCATCATGGTACGGGCATTGTCGAGGTCAACGTTTACCTTTACAAACATGCCAGGTAAAAGCTTTTCCGTAGGGTTTTTTGCCAAAGCTCTGAGTTTTAAAGTACGTAAATTAGGGTCGATTTTTGGGTCAATGGCAATAATAGATGCCGTATAGGTTTCGTTCTGCCCTTCTACTTCAAAAGAGACCTGACGACCTACTTTGACGAGGGTAGAATATTTTTCAGGAATAGAAAAATCCAATTTGATAGGGTTGGTTTGTACCAAACCTGCAATACTGCTACCTGTGCTGACAAAAGCTCCTTGACTGATGTTTTTAAAGCCAATTTTGCCAGTAAAAGGAGCTTTTAAAACAGTTTTTTCTAAATTCGATTCGATTAAGTCTTTATCAGCATTTAAGGTATTAATCTTGTTTGCCGTAATTTCATATTCTTCTCGGCTAATGGCGTTGATGTCTAATAATTTCTTTTGTCTGGCTTCGGTTTGTCTTGCCAATTCTATTTCATAATTTAGCTTTTTTAGCTGAGCTTGCAAATCCGTGTCTTTGATTTTGGCAATGATTTGTCCTGCTTGTACACGGCTTCCTTCTTTGATATTCAATGCCACTAATCTGCCCGAAGCCTCTGCTTTTAAGTCAATCTCTTCATTCGGAAATAATGTTCCTGAAGAAGTAACGATATTATTGATGTTTTCGAAATTTACGACCATCACGTTGACACCAACGGGAGGCCCAGCATTTTTCATATCTTTGCCTTCTTTGCCTTTTTCAGAGCTTTTGCCGGCAGCCCCTGGAGTTCCACCCATGCCTTTTTCTTCGGGTTTTTTGAAAAAAAAGATTTTTCCGAGTGCCAAAACAGCAATAACGGCCACAATTGTAAGAAATGTACGCATGATAAATATTTTTTGAATGTTATTTTAATGTAAATGTTAAAAATGGGGTTTAACTCAATTGTTTTGAAAAAAGTTAACTAATAATTACAAAAATACAATTCTATCTTACTTAATTAAAAGGATTTTTTAACCTTTAAAAAAATAAGCGACATATAAGTAATTTTTGCCGACAAGCCAATAAAAAACTTTAAAAAAACCCCGAAATTAGTCGATAAAATACCTTAATGCCATTTCATAGCCCTTTAATCCAAGCCCCGTAATCATGCCTTTGCAAACCCTTGTCAGGTAGGAATGATGTCGGAATGTTTCTCGTGTATGAATATTGGAAATATGAACCTCTACTGCGGGAGTTTTAATGGCAGAAAGGGCATCTGCAATAGCAACCGAAGTATGCGTGTATGCCCCTGCATTGATGACAATGCCTTCAAAATCGATATTTCCATAGCCAATTTCATGAATTTTATCAATCAAACTTCCTTCATGATTGGATTGAAAATAATGCAATTGCACCTCGGGGAATTTATCTTTTAATTCTTCAAAATATGCCTCGAAAGTAAGACTTCCGTAGATATGAGGCTCTCTTTTACCTAAGAGGTTTAGATTAGGACCATTGATAATGATAATATTTTTCGACATAGTATAGGGCAATTAGCGTTTAAATTCTTTATTTTGCCCTAAATTTAGTATATTCTATTTATGAATTGGCATATATATATTCAACATTTTAAAAATTTTTTGAGATTAGAAAAAGGAGCTTCCGAAAACTCGATTGATGCTTACTTGGGTGATGTTGAAAAATTAAGCCGCTTTGTGGATGAAAAAATTTCACCCGAACAAATAGAAGAACGCCACATTCTTGAATTATTGATGTATTTGCATGATTTAGGAATGTCGGAAATATCTCAAGCAAGGATTTTGTCGGGCATAAAGGCTTTTTTTCATTATTTATTGATTGAAAATATTATAAAAAAAGACCCCTCCAAAGACATTCATTCTCCTAAATTCAATCGAAAATTGCCGGACACTTTATCTTATCCCGAAATAGAAAAAATGTTGGAAATGATTGATGTTTCTACTCCAGAAGGAACAAGAAATCGTGCTATTTTAGAGGTTTTGTATAGTTGTGGTATTCGTGTTTCGGAATTAGTTCAACTAAAATTGACTGATTGTTTCTTTGATATTGGATTTGTCAGAGTCCTGGGCAAAGGGGACAAGGTTCGGCTTGTTCCGATAGGCAAAGATGCCATAAAATACACTAAAATTTATTTGGAAAACATCCGAAATCACCAAGATATCAAAGAAGATTCGGAAGATATTGTATTTTTGAATAGACGTGGAAAACAACTCACGAGAGTAATGATATTTATGATTATCAAGGATTTGGCTGCCAAAACGGGAATTCATAAAAATATTTCTCCGCATACGTTTCGACATTCTTTTGCTACACACTTAATCGAAGGTGGAGCGGATTTGCGTGCAGTACAAGAAATGCTCGGACACGAATCCATCACCACCACCGAAATCTATACTCATTTGGATAGGTCTTATTTACAAGAAACCATTGTGAGCTTTCATCCAAGAGGTAAAAAACATCTTTAGTTTGAGTATTTACGAATCAGCTCAATTGCTCCGAAAACTCCTGCCGAATCGCCAAGTTTTGGCTTTAAAAATAGAGTTTCTACTTTTTTATCATTAAAAATCCATTTTTCTAATTCTTTCGGGAAAGCGTCGTAAATTAAATCGATATTGCCAACACCACCACCAATCACAATGGCATCGGGGTCAATGACATTGACGATGTATGAAATTGCTTTGCCAAAAGAGCTGATTAGTCTTTGAATTGTTTGAGATGCCGCTTGGTCTTTTCCAGAAAGATGTTGTTCATAAATATCTTTCATAGACAAAGATTTTCCTGATAATTGGGCATAATACTTTTGAAGAGCGGGACCTGAAAAAATATTTTCATTACAGCCAATTTTTCCACAATAGCACAGGACACCATCGTCTTCTAAGAAATTATGTCCCCATTCTCCACCAATTCCATGTCTGCCAGCGATTAACTCACCATTAACGACCACTCCACCACCGACACCTGTTCCTAAAATTACTCCGAATATTACTTTTGCATGAGGCAATACATCTTTGACGATTCCCATGGTC
>CAYUFZ010000115.1:3275-8157 GCA_964444025.1 uncultured Emticicia sp. | reverse complement strand
ATCGGGGATTGGCGAATCACACAAATAAATCAATAATGGAACGGGTTTATGATGTGTGATAGACTGTACCAATGCCACATTTTTTGTTATATTTTCAATGGTTCTTTTGGGGTTTTTAGAGTAAGAGTATAGTATGCCCGACCCGTCTAATTGATAATCGGCAATTTCTCCATAAATGATGGGTAAATCTGGAATGAAAGTAGGAGCCATAGAATTACAACTTAGATTTTTTCGTCAAAATACTTAGAAATAATAGCAAAACAGCCACAAATCCTAAGCCAATTCTTAAATTGAACCAATCTGCCAATAGTCCGATGCTAGGAGGGCCAATCAAAAAACCAAGATACCCGAGTGTCGTTACCATGGATAATGCCATTCCTTGCGGTAATTTTTGGTCGTTTCCTGCCTGACTATAAATAATCGGTACAATGATGGATAAGCCGAGTCCGACGATAAAAATTCCCCCAAAAAACACCCATTGATTGAGCATACTTAAAGCAATCGAAAGCCCCAAAGTAGCCAAAATACTCGAAAAAAAGAGGATGAAATAATCGCCAAAAAGTATCCTTACTTTATCTCCAAAAAACCTTCCAATCGTCATGGTGAACGAAAATACTGATAGCCCAACAGCGGCAGTTGCTTCATCTGTTTGGATGATATTTTTTGCATAATTACTCGTCCAATCAGCCATTGAGCCTTCGGCAATCATGGCGATAAAAGCAATGAAGCCCAAGGTAAGCATGGTTCGATTGGGAAATACAAATAATGGTGTATCAGAGGTTTGCTTTTGAGGAGAATCATTAATTAATAGCGGCATGATGACAAGGATAGTACTGCACCCAATCAGGGAGCTTGTCCAAAAGTGTCCCTCTAATGTATTGAAAAATCTTGAGAAAAAAGCTCCTGTCAAAGCACCAATCATCATTCCAATACTGAAAAAAGCATGGAAAGACGACATCATGGGTTTGGAATGGGTTTGTTCGACTACCACTGCTTGGGCATTCATGGCGACATCCAAAGAACCCATAAAGGCCCCTAGCAAATAAAAGACAAAAGTAAGTTGCCAAATCTCTGAAAGATAAGGGATAGCGATACTAATCAGACAAAAAGGGACAAAGCTGGCAACGGTTGCCCACCTGCTGCCTTTTTTTCCGATAAATATTCCGGTGATAGGCATGGAAGATAGCGAGCCGAGTGCCACAAATAATAAGATAAATCCCAAGGTAGCATTGGACAAAGAAAATTGCTCTTGCATACGGGGAAGTCGGGTACTCCAATTGGCGTAAATAAATCCACAAATTAGAAAAGTAAGACTAACCGCAAATCGATTTTTGAATAACATTGTATATTTTTAAAATACAAAAAAGCGAAATAATCTCTGAAAAACATCAATTATTTCGCTTTTATTTAAAGAATTTGATAACAATAAATGATTAATCTTCTCTTTTACCAAGAAAAATACTCAAATAGTATAATAAGTTAGCCACAGCACCTGCCGCAGAAACGACGTAAGTCAAGGCTGCCCATTTTAAGGCATCTTTTGCCATGTCATGCTCACCAGTAGTGACAATCGCTTTTGTTTCCATCCATTTTAAGGCTCTGTTGCTGGCATCATATTCAACCGGAAGCGTGATTAGTGCAAACAAAGCAATGGCAGCATTCGCCATAACCAACAACAACAAAACGGTTTGGGCCAAGCCTGTATTTCTTGAGAAAATATATCCCATAAACATAAAGCCGAACATATAGAACATATTCATGCCTTTGGTGGCAATATTGACCAAAGGTACCAAAGACGAACGCATTTTAAGTGGGGCATAAGCAACGGCATGTTGTACGGCATGGCCACATTCGTGTGCCGCCACAGCAGCCGAAGCCGCATTGGTGCCATGATAAACGTCGTAGCTCAAGTTTACTGTCTTATTCATCGGGTCATAGTGGTCGGTCAATTGCCCTTCTACCTGAAGGATGCGAACATCATAAATACCATTGTCCTGTAACATTTTTTGAGCAACTTGTGCTCCAGACATACCATTTCTCAAACGAATTTGAGAATATTCCGTAAATTTACTTTTTAATCGCCCTGATACCATTAATCCCAGTAACATAAAGACGATACTAATAATCATTATCATTTTTTTGTGTTTTTAGTGAATGTCAATGTTTTTCAATAGTTTGTTTTAATTTTTTGGATGATATTACTAGTAGAATATCCTTCTACCAAAGCGATGGTTTTTACTTCTCCTCCGTTTTTTATTACAAAATCCGCTCCAACTATATTCTCAATGCTGTAATCGTTGCCTTTTACCAAAATATTAGGACAAATTGTCTCAATTAACTCCTTTGGAGTTGCCTCATCAAACAAAATGACAGCATCGACAAAAGCAAAAGCTGCCAACATTCTGGCACGAGCATATTCGTTTATGATTGGTCGATTTTCACCTTTTAGCCGTTTGACAGAAGCATCCGTATTAATTCCGACGAGGAGTTTATCCCCCAAATTTCTGGTTTTTTCCAAATAATCAATATGGCCAAGATGAACAATATCAAAGCAACCATTAGAAAATATTACTTTTTCTCCCCTTTGTTGCCATTGCTTGACTAATTTTTTGGCTTCTTCTATGGACAATATTTTTTCTTCAGTCATCTGACTTTTTTCTTTTTGTAAAAAACGTTAAAACAAAGGCAATAATTCCAAACAAAGCTACAAAAAACAAGCCTTGAATGGCATGTAAAAAAGTAGCCAAAGTAATGCCGTCTTGTTGGGATAATCCATAAAGGACTACAATACTTCCGACCAATAAATGATACGTTCCGATACCTCCCTGCGTAGGAGCCGCCATCCCGATTGAACCCATCGTGAAAATTGTCAAGGCAGCCAAAGTGCTTAGTCCGCTTGTTTCTGGAAGGGCAAAACACAACACGTACGTCGTAATGAAATATAAAAGCCAAAGAAGAATGGTATAAATGACAAAAAGCCTCGGATTTTTAAGGTTTTTAATACTCCAAAAGCCACCAGCCAAACCTGTTGCCAAATTTTTAAGTTTTTGAAAAATCGAAGCCTTTTGAATAGTAGATTGGTATTTTCTGAAGAATAAAAATCCGATACCAAGCCCTACTATTAGTAATAAAGGAAAAAGCCATAGAAAAGAACTCGAATGTTGAAATTTTTGTTCAAAATAATCTATAAAAAAACCTTTCAAACGGCCAAATTCCAAGACAACATTGAGAAAAATCAAAAACAACAGAGCCAAAACATCGACCAATCTTTCTGCAATCACTGAGCCGAAAGATTTTTCAAACGGGACATCCTCCAGCTTGTTCAAAGTACCACATCGGGCTACTTCGCCAGCTCTTGGAAATATCAAATTCGCCCCATATCCTACCAAAACCGCCAAAGTTGTGTCGTAAATATTAACACGATATCCGAGCGTTCGGAGCATTAATGCCCAACGTGCAGCCCGAACCCAATGGGCAAGCAGAGCCAAAACACCTGAAGCAGCGATTATCATAAAATTAGCTTGCTGAATCTTTTGCCAAACATTGTCTAAATCAATGTCTTTAAATACCCACCAAAGCAAGAGAAAAGCGAATCCCAAAGAGAAAAGGTATTGTATTGTTTTTTTCATAAATAATTTGTCGAATTACAGAACTAACCTATTGTTTTCATCAGGAAAAACAACTTTTGGTTGATGATTTTTGGCTTCGTCGGGCGTAAGCCACGTATAGGCAATGATTATCAAAATATCTCCGACCTGAGCTTTACGTGCTGCAGCCCCATTCAAACATATTACGCCAGAACCCCTTTCGCCTTTAATGACATAAGTTTCCAAGCGTTCTCCGTTATTATTATTGACAATTTGAACTTTTTCGTTTTCTATGATTCCCGCAGCATCCAACAAGTCCTCGTCAATAGTGATACTTCCGACATAATTTAACTCTGCTTGGGTAACTTTTACTCGATGAATTTTCGACTTGAATATGTTTATTAACATTTTTCTTTGAATTTAATTGTTTCAAAAAGGCGTTTGTGTTTTTGAAAATCGTTACAAAATTAGATAAAATGGCTTTTCCTGAAACATTTTTCCAAGTAATTAAATTCATTTTTTTAAATTGTGTCGCATTTCTCTGCCGATTCGTCATCGAATCTTTGGATATTTACGAAGTTTATTGATAAATTGCATGAAATTAATTTGATTTTAATGCTGAAAAAATTACTATTACTTTCTTTTATTTGCCTAACTGAGGGCATCGTACAAGCCCAAGATGCACAAATTTTCAAACCGGATAGTGTCCAAAGAGAATTGAAAGCCACCCGAATCACTACTCATTTAAAAGTAGATGGAAAATTAGATGAAACCGAGTGGAAACAAGTCCGTTCTTATTCTGATTTTGTACAAATAGAACCCTTTCAAGGCGAAAAACCAAGCCAGCATACCTTTGGGCAAACAATCCATTAGAGCAACAGATTTTAAAAGGGATTTTAATTTTCGTCAGCATGATTTAGTTGCCCTAAGTTTTGATGGATTTAATGACAAAAGAAATGCCATGGCATTGGTGACGAATCCCTATGGAGTACAACGAGATTTGTTGGCATTTGATGACATTTATTTTGATGTGGATTGGGATGGCTTGTGGAGGGTTCGCACCTCACGAACGGATTCAGGTTGGGTAGCCGAGATGGCTGTTCCTTGGCAGACCTTGAGATACCCAAAATCAGTGGATAGCCTTCAAAGCTGGGGATTTAATATTTTTCGAAATAGAAGAGTAAGCAATGAACAGTCTGCTTTCTCGGCATTTCCGAGGGTTTTTTCCAATTTACGAATGGATTATGCCGGAAAATTAACCGATATTCAAGCACCTCCACCCAGTACAAATATCA
>CAYUFZ010000115.1:0-3265 GCA_964444025.1 uncultured Emticicia sp. | reverse complement strand
ATGATACGAAAGATTTATCTACAACAAATACAAAGCTAAAATTTGGCGGAGAATTGAAATGGGCGATTAATTCAAATGCCATTTTAGATTTGACAACCAATACCGATTTTGCCCAAGCAGATGCCGATAGGCAAGTGAATAATGTGACTCGATTTTCGGTTTTTTTTCCTGAAAGGCGACAATTTTTCTTAGAAAATGCCTCTCTTTTTGGCGTTGGAGTGGGGCCAAGTGAAGATTTTTCAGGAGGATTTATGAGGGTTCAGCCTTTTTTTAGCAGAAGAATAGGTTTGGATGATTCAGGAAATCCAATACCGATAGAGGCAGGTGGCAGATTTGTGTATCGTTCTTCCAAACAAAATTTTGGTGTGATTGCCATGCGTCAAAGAGGGAGGGAAGATACGCCAGCAACCAATTTTTTGGTAGGAAGATATTCTAAAAACTTTGGAGAACAAAACAGAATCGGAACATTGCTGACAATCAAAAATCGACCTGATGGCTCAAATATTGTTGGAGCAGTTGATGGATTTTTTAGATTTAAACAATTCCATTCGCTCAATTCCATGTTGGTATATTCCAAATCTACCAGCACAAACAAGCAAGGGTTTTCGGGAATGACGCAATATACTTTTACCAATAATCAGATGAAAATCTGGCTTACCCAATCCATTGTTACTAAGGATTTTAATCCAGAAATGGGCTTTGTTTCCCGAACAGATGTGATAGGTACAACTCCAGGTATATTCTATTATAATAGGGGTAAATGGTTGCCAAAGAAATACATTAGGGCGTTTGAGCCGGGCATTATGACGGAGTTTTATCATCAAGCATCTACCGGAAAACTTATCGAAAGGCAATTATCTTTGAATCCTCTATGGCTGAATTTCCAGAATGGTGGATTTTTTGGTTATATGATTAATCCAACTTTTCAGGGGCTGACCGAAGCCTTTGAACCTTTGGGATTGAGCATTGCACCAGGGAGCTACAACTATGTCCGTCACCAATTGTATGTAAGTTCAGACCCCTCTAAAATGCTAAACTTTATTTTGGATTTTAATTGGGGAACATATTTTGATGGAAAGCTTGTGGCTAATGATTTAAAGGTTCAATTTGCCCCGATACCACATATTTCGATTATTGGTCAATTCAATCGAAATTATTTTAAATCAGTAGGGATATTGGACGAAACCAAGGCTGTCGATTTATATTCTTTAGAAGCTCGGTTGGCATTGAATCCGAGGGTTCAGTTGATTAGTTTTTATCAACGTAATTCAGAAAATCATTCACAAAATTATAATATCAGACTTTCTTGGGAATATAAACCATTGTCGTACTTATATCTGGTTTTTAATAGAAGAGGATTTAATGCAAATACCCGCCCAAATTATTCGAGAGAACTACAAACTGAGAGTCATTTGATTGCAAAATTGAGCTATTTGAAACAATTTTAACTAAATTGTTAATTATTAAACCTTTTTGATAATTATTTTGGTCTTTATCTTGCTACCGTTTAATTATAAAACAAATAATATCATAAAGGAAAATGAAGAAACAATTTATTTTTATGGTACTTTTAATTCCTGTGCCCACCCATTTATTTGGGCACTTAAAAGTAGGGATTAACCCAACCACGATTACATCAGACGTACATTTTGAATCTGAGGCAAGTAATGCCTCCAAATTTGTCATTCTCCGCTCTACAGGTAGGGTTGGTGTTGGCACGACAAGTCCTTCCGAAATGATGGATATTTCAGGGAATCTGAAAGTGACAGGGGCTTTTATGCCTGGAAATAGTGCCGGGACTGCTGGACAAATTTTGGTAAGTGGAGGGACAGGTGCTGCTCCGACTTGGCTGACTATGTCTGCCACCAATACCCCCAATATCTATTCCGCAGATGGTACATTAGCAGGAACTCGTGTCGTAAGTCAAGGAGCTAATACACTGCGATTTGATGGAACAGCTTCCACTGGTGGCTCGGCATTATTCAGTAATGGGACAGGAGCTAGTCTGGCATTGGCTGCCAAAAGCTCCACAGGAAAAGCAACACTTCAAGCAACAGCAGGAAGTACAGCACTGAACTATTTTGTAGATGGTGGAGCAGCTGCACAAATTACCTCAATCGGAGCTACCTCTTTCGATATCGGAAATACCAATGCCGTAAACATGAATTTTCTGACGAATAATGCAACTCGAATGACTATCTCAAGCACGGGAAATGTTGGTATTGGTACTACTGCCCCAGGTAATTTATTGTCTGTGTATAACAATACCAATACAAGTATTGGAGATAGTTTTCCGATGGTCAATGTATTTTCAAATAATACAAGTAATAATAGTATTTCAGTAGGTTCTGGACTTTCTGGGGCAACAATTGTAGGAATTCATGGTTCGGCTGGAGTAGGGGAACTCTTACAAAATTCAAGATATATAGGCTCTCCTGCATTAGGAGCAAATGTTCAATTAATGACTGGTATAACCACAGCTACTCCTAAAGCTTTATTGACAGCTACAAGCGATGGGAAAATTGGTATTGGTACAATCACGCCTACGTACTCTTTACACGTATTGAATGCGACACAGAATACCCGTGAAGTATTAGAAGTAACAGATTCGACTTATATTAATTCATTAGACCTTAAAAGCCCTACTTCTCAGTGGAGAATCATCCAACAAGCCTATAGTAATGGAAATCGTTTGGATTTTTATGACCAAAAAAATAGTAAAAATGTTCTTACCTTACAGCCTTCTACTGGTCATGTTGGTATTAATCGGACGAACCCTTTAGGGCAGCTCCATTTTGCTGCCAAAGCTTTTATCTCTACCAATCAATTCTATAATGGTGCAGTTATGGATGGCTTTTTGATTGATACTTACATTAATACAAGTGGACAAAATGGAAATACCTATACCCGTGTAGCTGATTTTGCTATTGGTTCGACAAAAACAACTTCTGCCGGGGCAAGTATTTTTCGTTTTCTTACTAATACGAATGCCGACGCAGGCGATACTTTGGTCGAAAGGATGAGAATTCATACCAATGGTTTTGTGGGTATAGGAACGTCTTCGCCTTCAACCCATCTAACCGTGGAAGGGAGTGGCATTACTGGAGCGAGTAATTCTGCCCAAGCTGTTTTTAGAGATTCTGGAAGCGGGAATGCCATTATCGGATTACAAACCCAAGGCATTCGTGTTGGATGGATGGGTATGGATAGGGCTACTTCTACCATGTATTGGGCGAATGATGGTACAGGAGGTGGCGGTGGAGGA
>CAYUFZ010000114.1:0-8216 GCA_964444025.1 uncultured Emticicia sp. | reverse complement strand
GCTGATGAGAAAAAAGAATTTGTATTGAGTAAACAAGTTCTTCGATCCGGAACTGCCATTGGGGCATTGGTAAAAGAAAGCGAATTTGCACAATCGAAAGCAGATTTTATTCATAAAATGCACATTGCGTTGAAAGAAGCCAATGAAACCGAATACTGGTTGATGTTATTAAAAGACAGCGAATACATAAACAATGAGAGCTATAATAGTATTCAGCCAGAAATTTACGAAATCATCTCAATACTTGTTTCAATCGTAAAATCAAGCAAACAATCACTTAATTCTTAATTTTTAACTCTTAATTCTATATGCACATACATAAATTTCAAATAAAGAACTTCAAGTCCATCAAGGATATTACCTTGTATTTCAACAAAGACTTGAATATTCTCACTGGGGTAAACAACTCAGGAAAGACAACGGTATTGGAGGCATTAGCGTTATGGAATGAATGTTTTTACAAATTATTGAATCGAGCAAAACGAGGTGTAAAAGGCAGATATGATGCTGGAGATTACGTGTTAGGGCCTTCGAACAACAAATACTTTGATTTTGATGACATCAATAGTGTTCGTAGTCCCAATTTTGCTGATATGTTCAGAAATCTTGACAAAAAGAATAAAATAACTCTTACAGCGACTATCGAAAACGAATTTGGTGATTCTATCAAAATTACTTTCAAAATTGGGGATTCAGGAGGCAAATATTTAATTGAATTGGATGGTTTTGGTACTTTTGATTTTAATAAATTCAATAAATTCTTCAAAAGTTTTCCTGAACCAACAGAAGTGTTTTATGCTTCACCTGTAGCAGCTATCAAAGGCATTGAGAATTTTGTTACAGAACCACAAATAAAAGATTCAATTAGAAAAAGAGAATCTTCTGTAGTTATACGCAATAGAATTTACAAACTATACCATACAGATAAATTCTCAAAGTTTCAGAATGATTTATCGTTTATACTTTACAATGAAACATCAGCCAAACTAAAGATAACGAACACTAACGATATTAATAAAGATTTAAGAGTAGTTATCAATTTTAAAATACAAACAAACGACGTTGAAAAAGATATTGCACTTTTAGGAAGTGGAACATTGCAAGCCATTGAGATTTTATTGAATGTTTACCAGCAAACAAGCGAAAGAAAAGATTTGATTTTCGTTTTGCTTGATGAACCTGACAGCCATATTCATAGAGATATTCAAAAGAGACTACTTACAGTTTTATTAGAATATGCAAAAGAGCATCAAATCTTCATTACCACACACAATGAAGCAATGATTCGAAGCACACCACTTCAAAATCTTTTTCATTTAGATGGAAGTATTGATGGTGAAATAAAAAATATGTATTTGAAGGATTTAGAAAAAATAGGAATCCCAAGATATAAGGGCATGTATCCTTCACAATACACTCCTCTTATAAAATCAATAGGCTATGATTCGGGCTTAGATTTCATTAATGCCTTAGAAGCTGACAAAATTATTTTTGTAGAAGGAGATGATGATGCCAGGGTTATTTATAAACTATTACAAGAATATCCTGCAAATCACAATCGTAAGTTTATGTTTTGGGTATTAGGTGGCGTAAGTGCTATATTTAGCAAAATAAACAGCTACAAACACTTTTTTAGTGATATAAAAAACGGCAAATCACTTTGGGATAAGTCTTACTTGGTATTTGATAAAGATGCAATGACAGATGCTCATATTGATACAATTTCAAATGAAATAAATGATAAACTAAAACTGCCAAATCATTGTATTAGAGCCTATACGATGGAATCTGTATTATTCTCAGATATTGCAACTTTAGAAAAATTGCTTACACGATTTTTGATTGATGTAAAAAATGTAGATAGCTCATTGATTGTTGATTTCGGAAAAACTTTAGCGGATGAATATCAAAAGATGAAAGATGTTTTAGAATTAAGGTATTCAAAAGACGAAGTTCATACGCAATACAAAGCCTATATTGGTCAGTATTCTGAAAAAACAAAATCAATGTTTGATTCACGAACGGCATTAATTGAAGACGATGCAGTAAAATTAGTTAGAGAACTTGAAGAATATTATAATCATGTAATTTCAAAAGAGCTTTTCTACAAACTCATGACAAAAAAGGATGTTGAAATGGCTATAAACAATACTATTTTAAATTTCAATATCAGCATAGATATTGAAACTGACTTTTATGAAATAATTAAAATATCAGATAAATCAACTTGGTTTTCTGAGTGGGACTTTCTAAAAAATATTTAATGGCAAAACTCAGTTCATCACTCGTACTCAATAAATTTATTCTAAATCTGTTTGGCGTAACAGATTTAGAAGCACTTTCACGAGATTTGAAAGATGCTTCTTTAGAAGGTTATGACGAAAATAATATTTCTCTTTTTCATCACGCTTTAGTCACAAGATTTTACAGCAATGAAAATCTAACCAGACAACAGTTACTAAAATATGACCAAAATATTTTTTCGCATACCCAGTCAATATCCGAAAAAAGAGTTGAACCAATCAAATGGAAGTATTTTCAGTACCTTGCCCTGCTATTTACCGAAATTTATCTCGATAAATACTTCACCGATAAAGTAGCTTTACAAACAGCTATCAATACATTCTTGCAGTTTAATCATGGCAAATACAAAAATGATTTTTCTGCCATTTCTGAAATCAAATTAGCTCAAAACCTAAACGATTTGAATAAAGTTGCATTTTGGAATGCCACAGGTTCAGGGAAAACCCTATTGATGCACATCAATATTCAACAGTACCGCCACTACTTAAAAGAACATAATCTTGATAATACACTAAATCGAATTATCGTACTGACTCCAAATGAAGGCTTATCTAAACAGCACCTCAAAGAATTTGCTGATTCAAATATGATAGCTGAACTTTTCGATAAATCGGGAGGAGTATTATTTGTGGGAAAGAAAATAGAAATAATTGATATTCATAAACTCGAAGAAACCAGCGGAAACAAAACTGTCGCCGTTGAAGCCTTTGAAGGCAACAACCTTGTCTTAGTTGACGAAGGTCATAGAGGCTCAGGCGGTGATAGTTGGAAAGACAAGCGTAATCGTTTGTGCGAATCAGGTTTTTCATTTGAATATTCAGCAACTTTTGGTCAAGCAGTCCATGCTTTAAGTGGTAAAAAACAAAAAGAACTGATAGATGAATATGGTAAAGCCACCATTTTCGATTATTCATACAAGTATTTCTATAACGATGGATATGGCAAAGACTATCAAATTCTTAACTTAAATGAGCAATGGCATGAAGCAGGAAAAGAAGAGCGAGTGTTATTATATTTAACCGCCAGTTTGCTTTCTTTCTATGAACAACTTTTGGTTTTCAGAGAGCATAAAAGCGAAATTGCCCCATTTTTGATTGATAAACCTTTGGCTATTTTTGTCGGAGGAAAAGTTACCAAGAGTATAAGCAAAGAGATTGCCTCAGATATTGTTGAAGTATTAAAGTTTTTCAGCGACTTTGTCAAAAATGATAGACAATCAATTGAGAGAATTAACCTTTTATTAGAGGATAGAGCAGGTTTGAATAATGAAATGAATCAATCAATATTCAGAAATGCTTTTAAAGAAATAAGAAAAACAGGTAAATCAGCCGCCGCAGTTTTTCAAGATGTTTTAAAAGAAATTTTCAATTCTGATGTGGCGGGTGCTTCTCTACATATCGACAACTTAAAAGGTCAAGATGGAGAAATTGGTCTGCGTATTGGCAATGCTGCCTATTTTGGCGTAATCAATGTTGGGGATGATAAAGGTTTATTAAAAATATGCGAAGAGCAGAAACTATTAGTCGATGAAAAAGATTTTTCAGTATCTCTTTTTCAAGATATTAACAATAAAAATAGTCAGGTGAATATTTTAATAGGCTCAAAAAAGTTCACCGAAGGTTGGAGTAGCTGGCGTGTAAGTACAATGGGCTTATTGAATATTGGACGTGGAGAAGGTTCTGAAATTATTCAATTATTTGGTAGAGGCGTTAGATTAAAAGGTTTTAAATTCTCACTAAAACGAAGCTCAGCGTTAGATTATTCTTTAAAACCCAGTTATACCCCATCGGTACTTCCGATTTTAGAAACCTTAAATATTTTTGGGTTGCGTGCCGATTATATGCAACAATTCAAAGACTATTTGGAAGAAGAAGGATTACCAACCGAATCGGATTATGAAAAAATAAAGATTGACATTTTACCAACTATCTCAAATCTTTCAGAAAAAAAACTGAAATATATCAGAGTTAAAGATGGCTCAAATTTCAAGCGTGATGTATTAGTTGATACGGTATTAAATCAAAAAATACCACCAATTCTTTTAGATTGGTATCCTAAAGTTCAAGTATTAAAAAGTTCAAAACGAACCAATGTATCAAGTATTACTTCCATTGAAGAAGGCAAGATTAGTAATTCTCATTTGGCATTCTTGGACTGGAATCGAGTATATTTTGAAATACAAAAGTTTAAGAACGAACGTAGCTGGTACAACATAAACCTTTCTGTTGAGGCGTTGAAAGATGTGATGCAAAACCAAGAATGGTACACTTTACAAATACCATCAGCAGACCTTGAGTTAAATGATTACAGTAAAGTAAAACTTTGGCACGAACTAACTTTAGCCCTTTTAAAATTATTTATCGAGCGACTTTATAACTTTCAAAAAAATAAATTTTATAGTGAAAAAATAGAAGTTGCTATTTTAGACCAGACAAATCCAAATTTTGAAGACGAGTATAGTTTCCTCGTAAAGAAAACCGAAGATAGGTTGATTAATAAATTAAAAGAATTAAAAGAAATTGTTCGTAAAAAAGAGTTTGTCAATAACTTTAAAATAGATAATGACTTTGAAGCATTATACGCAGGGCTTCATCTATACCAACCATTAATTTATCTTGAAAAAGGCAAATTCGAGGATGTTTTGAAAATCCAGCCAGTTGCACTCAACAAAGGAGAGAAAGATTTAGTGGAAGATTTAAAAGAGTATTTTCAAAGTAATGCTACTTATTTTGAGGACAAACAACTTTATTTGCTCAGAAATATGAGTAAAAAAGGGATTGGTTTCTTTGAGGCTAACAATTTCTTTCCAGACTTTATTCTGTGGTTAGTTTGTGGTAGTAAACAATATATTTCTTTCATTGACCCTAAAGGATTACGTCAAATCCAAGGATTTACCGACCCAAAAATTGAGTTACATAAAACAATAAAAACATCAATTCAAGTAAAAATAAATGACCCTGATATTGAATTAAATTCATTTATTATTTCAAACACACCTTATGGTCAATTATCTCATTGGAAAGGTCAAGAAAGTATTGAAGACTTCAATAAAAATCATGTATTATTCCAAAGAGAACAAAAAGACTCGTATATAAAATTTCTCCTTAATCAAAACCACTGATTATATAAAAAGTTATTAAATTTGAAATTACACATGAGAATTTAGAATATATATACAAAACTAATTTTGAACGTTAGTCAGAAGCGTAAATTATTCTACAAACTCAAACGATTATAAAAAATGGACCAAAAAGAAGTAGATAAACAACAAATAAAAGAACAAAAGCAAAAAATTCTTGACCTTACAGGTGCTTTTTGTATAAAAAAACTTGATGAAGAATATTTTGAACTTGCCGAACGCCTGATTCAAAAATTGGGTCGCAAACGGAATGTTCCCTTCAAAACTGGAAAACCAGAAATTTGGGCAGCTGCCATTATTCATGCACTTGGGACAATCAATTTTTTGTTTGACAAATCTTTTGAGCCCTATGTTTCGGTTGACGAAATAAATAAATTTTTCGAGACCAGTAAATCAACGACTTCACAAAAATCAAAGCAAATTAGAGAATTATTAAAGCTCGACAGATGGAACGGCGAATTTTCGACCAAACAAATGCAAGACAGCAATCCGTTTGTAAATTTTGTAATGGTTGATGGACTCATTGTTCCATTAGAATCAATCCCAGAAGAATTTCAACAACTAGTAAGGGAAGCACGTTCGGAGGGAAAAGATATATTATTCAGGACACAATGAGAATCTTCCACAGCAGCGGTTTGGCAATAGGGCTGATACCTTTTAAAAGCATAGAATATTAGTTTCGTAAGACAATCTACGATACAAAATAGTGTTTTCTCTGCCTATTCTTAATAAATCCCCAATCGAGTTGCGATTGGGGATTTTGGATTTAATACTAGGCTCTCATTTCAAACCCGATGGTTTTTTTATCAAGCTTAGTATAATTATAACGTACTCGCTTAGCCCTCTCAACCTGACTTTCTACTAATTTTATCAAATCTGCCGTCGATGTTTGATTTCTTTTATTCATATATTGTAAGAAATGTGATTTCTGTGAAATTGAATTAATTTCAGCACCAGTCAGTACATACTCCGACAATTTTTCCAATAGTTGTTCATCGCCACTCCAAAAACCATCTTGAGCCCTCCAAATCTCTTTTCGGGCATTTTTCGATGGTAAATCAAAAGAAAAATCAAATACAAATCTTCTCATGATAGCAGGTTCGATTCGCTCAGGGCTAGCATTATTTAACGTAACAAACATAATACCTTTGAAATTATCCAAAGAATTTAACAGCTGACTCACCACAGAATTGTGATGATTAGCAGTGGCAGAATCGGCAGTGACTTTTGTACCTGCAACACCATCAAATTCATCGATACAAAGAATTACTTTCCCTTTGTATTTTTTCATCAATCGAGGATATTCTCTCTCGAAAATATCTCTAATATTTTTCTCGGTTTCTCCGACCCATTTTGAGCTCAAACTCCCTACTGAAAACTGATAAAATCCTAATTCACGGCAAAGTTGAGCGACAAAGGCTGTTTTTCCAGCACCACTTTCGCCATGAAGCATTACTTTTAAAGAATTGCGTTTAATCCAATTTTGAATAGGAATATTTTTCAAAGCATCCTTAATGTCATCCAAATTTTGTTGTAAATCTTCCTCATAATGGAGTTCATTAACCGGAATATCTTTCGGAGCGATGAGGTTAGTTTTTTCATCTTTCTCTTCAGATATATCCTTCACCACTTTAGCCTTTTTTTCATTCGGAAAAATATATTTTAATATTTTTTGAGTATGATATATCTCAAACTCTCCTGCGTGATGAAAATTAGCATATACCTTCCAAAGTCCTTCTTTGACCCAAAATTGTGTATCGTTCTCTAAACTTAAATGAAACTTAAAAACTTCTTTTTGAGAGAAAAATGGATTCAATTCGCTTGAGAAAATCATTTTAAAATTCCCATTTTCAATCATCAAGCCTAAATAATGCAACAAACAAAATTGATTTGCTTCTGATACATTTTTACAGACAAACATCTTCGCCAAATCACTTTCAGGAAAATACTTATGGAACGCATCAACAATAATTTTTGGATATAGTTTTTGGTCCACATCAAGTTCTGCACTCAAATGACGATAAGGATATAAAGCCTGCAGAAATTCAAAAACATCTGTTTTGAGGTCATCTTTGGTTTCTTTAACAATCATCGAATAAAAAATACCTCCTTTATACCAATCTGTGTTGATAGCAAAATATCCTTGTTGATGGGCATCAATCAAAAAAGCAATACTTTCTTCGGCTTTTTGGGGCAATGAATCCTTAATCGACTGAATAAAATCTGAAATCATGTAGGCGATTCCGCCACTCGATACTCTTTTTTGTAATTTATTTTCTTCTAACTCTTCATCCGTTACTGCTTGCACACTTACAGCCATTGAAGAATCCTCTTGTCTTAATTCTCTTAATTTTTCTTTGAATGCAATAATATGGGTGTCAAATAACATAGTTTGTTTTTGCATAATTTTCAAGAATAAAAAGGTTTGACAAAAATTGAAAAACGAATAAAAACACACCTATTTTGGGTCAAAATCGAGAGGAATAGGCAAACCTCCGGTAGGTGAGTCCCGTAGAATGAGACACATGAAACAAAACCAATAAGGAAATAGGAATAAAGTTTTATGAAAGCATAGTAATGAGTTTAAAATTGAATATCCGCAAATATAAAGGTCAAGGTCCCTTTTCCCAATCAATTACAAGGTTGTAATGACCATAAAGCATCAATTTTGTATTCTTTCTATGGTAGGAATATTATTAACAAGGTGTATTTGATATGCTTTTTTTCTATTGTTTATAATTAATTCTCCATCAATTACAGATTTTACAAATGC
>CAYUFZ010000113.1:0-8227 GCA_964444025.1 uncultured Emticicia sp. | reverse complement strand
CCAGAGTTCGAACGTCCACCGATACGATTCATGGCTATTGCCAAAGTAGTATGTGCTTCCCAAGAAATTGACCCGAAAGACATCGCACCAGTTGCAAATCTCTTGAATATGTTTTCTATCGGCTCTACTTCTTCCAATGGAATTGGACTGCCCTTTTTAAATCTTAATAAACCTCTCAAAGTAAGGGCATCTTTGCTTTGGTCGTTTATTAATTTAGAATATTGCTTAAATATTTGATAACCTTTATCCAAATCTTTTTCGCCTACTCGTCCAGATTGTTGTAATAAATGGATGCTTTGCGGATTGAACATGTGTCTCTCTCCACGTTGTTTCCACTGATATACCCCACCGACTTCTAGTCTTTTAACAGATTCCTGTGGAACTTCAGGGAAAGCAACTTTGTGTCGGATAATGGCTTCTTTCGCTATTTCCGACAAGCCCATTCCTTCAATTCTTGAGATAGTTCCTGTGAAATATTTGTCAATTACTAATTTATTTAAACCAATACATTCAAATATTTGAGCTCCTTGATAAGATTGAAGTGTCGAAATACCCATTTTAGAGAAAATCTTCAACAATTCTTTATCAACGGCTTTGATATAATTTTTATTTAAGGTATAATCATCGAATTCTCCTTCAATAAGACCTTTTTTGTTCATCCACGACAATGTTTCAAATGCCATGTATGGACAAATACCCGAAGCACCATAGCCAATCAAGGTAGCAAAATGATGGGTTTCCCAAATATCTCCTGCTTCAACCAAAATTCCTGCCTTTCCTCTCAAACCTTTACGGATTAAATGATGGTGGATAGCGGCAGTTGCCAATAAAGAAGGAATTGGGGCGTGGTCTGAGTCAATAGCTCTGTCGGAAAGAATCAAAATCTCAAAGCCATCCATGATTGCATCTTCTGCATATCGACAGATTCTTTCTAAACCAAATTCCAAGGATTTACCTATGTCATCTGTTTTGGCATTGAAATAGGTATTGATGGTTTTTCCTTGGAATCCTTTATAATCCACAAAGCGAAGTTTGTCGAATTCTTCAATCGTCAATACCGGTTGGTCTAATTGTACCAAACGGCAATGAGCAGGCGACTCTGTTAGAATATTTTCGTTTGACCCAACAAACGAAATTAAAGACATAATCGAACGCTCCCTAATTGAGTCAATCGGAGGGTTAGTTACCTGAGCGAATAATTGTTTGAAATAATAAGACAAATGTTGGCTTTGGTCAGAAAGAATCGCCAAAGGCGTATCTACGCCCATCGACCCGATAGCTTCCATGCCTGATTGTGCCATTGGAGCCAAAATCATTCTTAAATCCTCTGAAGTAAAACCAAAAGTAATTTGGCGTTTCAGCAAAGAATCTTCAGAATAATGTTGATATGGACGAATGGATTTTGGTAACTCTTCGGTTTTTATTTTATATTCATCCAGCCATTCTTGGTATGGCTGACGAGAGCAAATATCTGCTTTAATTTCTTCATCTGGAATGATACGACCTTGCTCCATGTCCACCACAAACATCTTTCCGGGTTGTAATCTTCCTTTTGAAACAACCTTTGTTTGGTCAATATCCAAGACCCCTGCTTCAGAAGCCATGATGACGGTATCATCATTCAATACCCAATACCTTGAAGGACGCAAGCCATTTCTGTCTAAAGTTGCCCCAACCATTTTGCCATCCGTAAATGAAATAGATGCCGGGCCATCCCAAGGCTCCATAATGGTTGCATGGTATTCATAAAATGCTTTTCGGATTGGCTCCATGTGTTCGTTGCCGTCCCATGCTTCAGGAACGAGCATCATCATTACATGAGGCAATGAGCGACCTGAAAGGTATAGCAATTCGATTACATTATCCAATTGTGCCGAATCTGAATTTCCTGCATCACAAATTGGAAGAATAAAGTCCATTTCTTCTTTGGTGAAGTACTCAGAAACTAAAGATTTTTCGGCAGCTCTAATCCAATTGACATTCCCCTTTACGGTGTTGATTTCGCCATTATGGGCGATAAATCTGAAGGGCTGTGCCAATTTCCATGAAGGGAATGTATTGGTCGAGAATCTTGAGTGAATCACAGCAAAAGCTGAGGTTACGGATTCATTCGACAAATCAGGAAAATAATATTTCAATTGTTCGGTTGTCAGCTGACCCTTATAAGAAATGGTACGACACGACAAAGACGAAAAGTAAAAATGTTCTTTTGCACCAACCACAGACTCTTTGATGATTCTTGACGCATATTGACGCAACACATACAATTTGCGTTCAAAAGTTATTTCATCTTTAATATCTGCGGGTCTTTTGATAAATACTTGCTCCACCTGAGGCTCCACCGAGCCAGACCCATCACCCAAGCAATCTCCTTTGGTATCAACAACACGATAACCAAGTAACTCTAAGCCCAATTTTTCAATCTTACGATTCAATATTTCACGACATTCTTCACGCTCAGTGGCATCCATTGGAAAGAAAATCATTCCAACCCCATATTCGCCTGCCGCAGGAAGATGAAAATTGAGTTTTACGCACTCATCTAAAAAGAATTCATGAGGAATTTGAAGTAAAATACCTGCTCCATCCCCAGTGTTTGGGTCACATCCGCATGCTCCTCTGTGATCCATGCGTTCGAGCATTGTAATAGCATCTGCTACGATACCATGCGACTTACGTCCTTTTAAATGAGCTCTAAAGCCGATTCCACAAGCATCATGCTCAAATTCTGAGCGATATAAGCCTTGCTGTTGCTCTGCCAACTGTTCAGTTCCAGTCATCGTGAATACAAATAATAGATTTAAAATTGTACCTAAAAGCGATTTTATGTAAAAAATGCTAGCTTAAATTATCCCAATAATCTACTGATTCGGGGGATTTGTACTAGTGCTTTTTGTAATTATTTTGCAATATAATACTTAATTTATTTGGCATAACAACTTTTTGACCAAATTTTCTTTTTTAGTTAAAAAATACTTGTTTTAACAATAATTATTATAAAAAAAATACAAACAATTTATTGTTGAATCGATAAATTTTATTTTTTCTGAAATCTATTCAGGCAGGATTTTGGATTATTTCACTATACAATGTTATTGATATTGTACTATTTCAATATTTTCTCCAAATAATATTGTTTAGGATTATTCTAAGAAAAGTACAATAAAATATTTTATTTTTGGATAATTATGATTGATAATCAATTATTTATGTGTTAATTTGCATTGTATCATCTTAATTATGTGATGTTTTTAATAAAAAAATCGTTTGTTCTGTTTATTGTTTTTACAATTTTTTCTACAAGTGCAAGGGCTGCTTCGTTTGAAATTTTTTTTGATAAATTAATGAAAATCGAAGGAGTGGGTTTAGGAATTAATCAAGCTGTTTGGGGCAATCAGTCGATGACTAAAAATGAGGCGTATCATTTTTATAAAAAAAATTTCTGGCTAAAATATCATGGCGATTTATTTAAAAGCCAGGCGGTAGCAGAGGTATTGATTGATCAACTCGTCAATGGGGGAGAAGGGAAAAGTTTCATTAACATAAAGGCTTTTGAGGCTGTCATTGGAGTCAAACAAGATGGTTATTTAAGTGTGGCTGATGTAAAAGCTGCAAATAAAATCAAAAATGTCGAGGCAATTGTCAATCCGTATGTCAATTATAGAATCTATTTTTATCAATCTAGAAAAAATATTAGCAAATATCCTGGCTGGATTACTCGTGCAAAATCATTTTATAAGTATCAAAAAAATGGTAATTTATTGGCAGATTATATCATATTGCCTCAATTATTGATGCCAAAAGTGCCAGATGATTTGGCTTTTGGTGAAGTTGAATAGCGACTTAAATCCCTAATTTATGAAATTAGGGATTTTTTTATTTTTGGTACAATATTTGTGCTTAGTTTTTTGTTAATAAATCAAACAAATAAACCAAGTATCAATTATCCCATGAATCTAAAAAAATCCATCCTGTTTCTAACAATTATTAGTCTTTTATCATTCATATCTGTCATTTATGTGAATCGTGCGGCATCTTTCCAAAAATATGCTCCAAAATTATTAAAATTCGAGGGGAAAGGTTATGGCATTCATCAACCCATTTGGGGAAATAAAATTTTCACTAAGGAGGAAGCTCTTTATATTCATAAACACTATTATTGGAATAAATACCATGGAAATCGATTCAAGAGTCAGGCGGTAGCAGAGGTTTTAATCGACCATCTAATCAATGCAGGGGAGGGCAAAGGTGGGCAAAATATCTTGGCATTTGAGAAAATTATTGGAGTTAATCCTGATGGTAAATTAAGCATTTCAGATGTAAATATTGCCAATGAAGCCCCCAATCCCAATGAAATTGCCAATGCGTATGTAGAGCATCGTTTGCGTTATTATCGTTCTTTAAAATCAGTCGAAAAAAATTCTGGTTGGATAAAACGTGCCAAATCTTTTTATGTCGAAGAAGAACCTATTAAAAAACAAGAACCGGAAGAAAATGTGATGGAAGATTATATTGTGATGCCTGGCTCAAAATAAAAAAAAGACAGCAAAACTGCTGCCTATTTTTATCTAACCTAAACTAGTATATAAATTAGTTTGGCTGATGAATATTTTGTGCAATATAAAAAAATTATCCGACAAATCCAACAGCTACGGTTCCGTTTGACATTTCGTCAATCAGAATAAATGCACCGTTGGCAGGGTTTTCTTTAAAATTATCTGCATAAATCGGGGAGGCGGTTTTGATACTCACCGAACCAATGTCGTTTAATTTTATGCCATTTTCTGCTGATAAAGAGCTATTAAATGACATATTTTTGATATCTACCAATTCATTGATTCGGCTGATTTTAGCCTTTACACGATTGATTCCGTGCTGCAATAAATACGTTTTGCCGAGCGAAAGCATTTGGCTATCCAACCAACAAATGCGGGCTTCAATTTCTTTCGCTGCATTCGGTTGTTCTCCTACTTTTACTATCATATTTCCTCTGCTGATATCGATGTCATCTTCCAACGTAATCACTACAGACTCTTTGGCATGGGCTGATTCTAGCAAGTTTCCAAATTTTTCTATGGTTTTGATGCGACTGCTTTGTCCACTCGGAAGGGCTTCGATTAAATCTCCAATATTGAATATGCCACTAGCAACTTTTCCGGCATAGCCTCTGTAATCGTGAAAATCTTCTGTTTTAGGACGAACCACCATTTGTACAGGAAAACGAGCTTGGATTTGACTTAAATCTGCATTTTGATTTTCGATTTTTTCCAAGGTACTCAACAATGCCTCTCCTTCGTACCAAGGCGTAAAAGTTGATTTTCGTACCAAATTCTCACCATACAACGAAGAAATAGGGATAAATTGAAGTTTTTGTCCTTCAAAACTCACGACATTGGCGATGTCGAGTATTTCTTTTTTTATTTCTTCAAACCTATCTTGGTTATAATTGACCAAATCCATTTTATTGACGGCAATGACAATATTTTTGATTCGGAGCATGGAAGAAATATAAAAATGACGTTTGGTTTGTTCGACCACGCCGTTTCGAGCATCAACCAAAATAATAGATACAGATGTATTTGAAGCCCCCGTCACCATGTTTCGAGTATATTCAAAATGCCCTGGAGTATCAGCAATAATGTATTTTCGATTGGGTGTACTGAAATAAATATGAGCTACGTCTATCGTAATTCCCTGTTCCCTTTCGGCGATAAGGCCATCTGTCAGCAAAGATAAATCTAAAAAATCCAAACCTTTTCTTTTAGAAGCGGACTCCAATGCTTCGATTTTATCTTTTGTAATGGAGTTAGTTTCATATAACAATCTACCGATTAAGGTACTTTTACCATCATCTACCGAACCGGCGGTGGCAATCCTTAAAATATCCATATATGTACAAACCTCAGTGGTTTTTTTTGATGTGAGAAAAAATAATTATGTTTTGGATGAAAAGAAATCAGAAATATCCAGCCTGCTTTCTTTTTTCCATGGCAGCTTCCGAGCGTTTGTCGTCGATTCTTGCCCCTCTTTCAGAAATTTGAGCTGATAAAATCTCGCCGATTACATCATCCAAATTATCTGCAGTGGAAGCAACCGCTGCGGTACAAGTCATGTCGCCAACGGTTCTGAATCGTACCGATGCTTGGAATGGGATTTCATCTTCAGATTTATTGATAAATTCTGAGTCAGCCCAAATCATTCCGTCACGTTCAAATACCATTCTTTCATGTGTGAAATAAATGGATGGTATTTTTAATTTTTCTTCTTTGATGTAGTTCCAAACGTCTAATTCTGTCCAATTTGAAATCGGGAAAACACGAACATTTTCTCCAAGCTCAATTTTGCCATTCAACATATCGAAAAGTTCAGGTCTTTGTTTTTTGGCATCCCATTGTCCAAAATCATCCCTGACAGAGAAAATTCTTTCTTTGGCTCTTGCTTTTTCCTCATCTCTTCTAGCCCCACCGATACAAGCATCAAATTTGAATTCCTCGATAGCATCAAGCAACGTAACCGTTTGCGAGGCATTTCGGCTGGCATATTTCCCTGTTTCTTCTTTTACTTTTCCTTGTTTAATAGAATCTTCAACGTATCGAACATGAAGCTCAAGTCCAAGTTTATCGACCAACCAATCACGATATTCGATGGTTTCAGGAAAATTGTGCCCTGTATCGACATGCAATAAAGCGAATGGGATTTTTCCTGGATAAAATGCTTTCTGAGCCAATCGTACGACCGTAATAGAATCTTTTCCGCCAGAAAAAAGGATGGCAGGTTTTTCGAATTGCGAAGCCACTTCCCTAAGAATATAAATGGCTTCGTCTTCTAATTCCCTCGGAAAAAGCCTGTCGTTGGCTTGATATACTATGGTTTTTTCTGAAATATTACTCATTATCAATGTTCTTTGGTCTAAGTTCAAATTTAGAATATTCGCTTAAAATTTTCGGTTTTCCGACTATTTGACTTGATGTAGTCCACACTCTTTTTTAGATTCTTCCCACCACCATCTTCCGGCTCTTGGATGTTCGTCTGCTGCAATGGCTCTGGTGCAAGGTTGGCAACCGATGCTGATAAATCCTTTTTTATGAAGAACATTGTCTGGAACTTTATTTTCTTGTAAATAATCCAAAATTTCTTGATAAGTCCAATGAATCAATGGATTAAATTTCCAAACCTTATTATTTTCGTCCCATTCCCAAATTTTCATGTCACTTCGATTATCCGATTGCTCGCCACGTAAACCCGTAATCCATACCTCTGCTCCTGCCAATGCCCTTTTGAGTGGCTCGATTTTTCGTATAAAGCAACATTCTTTTCGGTTTTCAACAGATTCATAAAAACTATTAGCTCCTTTTGTTTGAACTAATTTTTGAACATTTTCTGTATCCGGAAAATAAACATCGATGGATGCTTTGTATTTTGCCCTTGTTTTGTCCAATAATTCATACGTTTCTTGAAACAACCTGCCGGTATCGAGCGTAAAAATTTTGATACCTATATTGTTTTTCAAAATGGCATCAGTAATTACCTGATCTTCTTGTCCGAGTGAAGTCGAGAAAACGACTTTTGATTCAAATTTTTCAGCTACGATTTTTAAACCTTCGGCTAAAGTAGCATTTTCGAGTATTTCGAGCATATTTTTAATCGATTAAAGTAATATTTTGGCAAGTCCCCAAATATTTAGAGCGATGACCAAAATACCTACCGTGACCATAATTGTTTTCGGTTTGAATAATCTTACCAAAAACGCCCCTAAAGGTGCTGCAAAGATACCACCTAAAATTAATCCTACAATGGCTTGCCAAGCGTCTAAGTCAATAAATAACATAAAAACCCCTGTACTAAAGAAAGAAACGAAAAACTCTGCGGTATTGACAGTTCCGATGGCTTCTTTGGGGATTAAATTGGAAGTAACCAGCGGCCCCCAGCCACCCCCGCCAACAGAGTCTAAAAATCCACCAAATAAACCCAACAAACCTAGGTTTTTATTGGTAGGTTCTGCAGGTTTTTGCTTAAAAGCTTTGGAAATAATGATACTTCCCAAAATAATCATATAAACAGAAATGTATGGTTTTATCATCCCACCATCTAAAATATTTGAAATGAGATAAGCTCCCAACATTGCTCCTACTACCCCTGTAATAACAATTCTGAAGAACAGACCTTTATCGATATTGCCAAAATAAATGTGCGACAATCCCGAAACTCCAGTGGTAAAAACCTCGGC
>CAYUFZ010000112.1:1385-8250 GCA_964444025.1 uncultured Emticicia sp. | reverse complement strand
TCCCAATATATTTCCCTTCGTAAGCCCATGCTCGAAGCGTTGCAGGCTTCATGGCCTGCCATTGTGTTCTCGTTAAAATTTGTTCTGTGGCTAAAATTGCACCGTCAGAAACAGAGACTGCAACGATCCCATCGGGTGAGGCATACATAACGATCCCATCCACTGACACCATTGATTTTTTACTGATGCAGGCTTGCTGGACATTGATTTTCTGCGACGTAATAGACGACGGTGATACACCTGACATTAGATATGGATAGCCAGTTGTCCCAACGACCACAGCTGTTTCAATCGGACAGATCGCAACGACATCATCTTCTGTTGTAAGTAATACATATTTTGCTTGATAGGCGGTGCCGACAATTTTGTCCTGTTCGTAGGCAGCCATACAAGAAAGTACATTCGTGCCGTGATAATGGTCGTTATAAACATTCTTTTCGTTATTTACAAAGTCGTAAGTATGAATGACTCTTTTTTCAAGAAACAAATCATTAAAAAAACTCAAATTTGGGGCATTTTGAAAGCCCGAATCCAATACACCAATCAGCATGCCTTCGCCACGAAAACCCCTTGCGTGCATTTGGTCGGCACCCAACATTGCCAATTGGGTTTGAGATAAACCATTTCCAGATGTTTCTTTTTGGTAAAATTTGTCTTTATTGCTTTTATTATTTTCGACATTTGTGTTTCTGAAATTTTTTAAGTATTCATTACCTTCAAGCCCTCGGACAAATGATAAACTGAGAATTTTGCTTAAAATCGAGGCATTACAATTGACCAACACGCCATTGTTCCACCTGGATTGATACAATACTTTAGCACCCAATTGGCTTAAATTCTTTATATAAGCTGGATTTGGCGGTAAATCTCTTTCTGTAATCTTAATGTTTTGTTTTTGTCTTCGGGCAATCGAACGTTCTGATAAAAATTCTTGTGGTCGTGAAATAGCATAGGGTGAATTGGCTTTGTCCTTAAACAAAATAAAATAATCGTTTTGGGCAAAATTGTCGAAAGATAGCAACAGCAACGAATAGAATAAGAGTTTTTTCATATATCTAAAATTTTTCGATAAAAACGAATAAGGCTTTTATTTATTGGGGATAAATATTAAGTAAACTTATCCCCAATAATAAAAATTACTGATTATTTTTGAAACTTTTCAGAATCCATCCGCCACCAATGACATCGTCGCCTTCATAAAATACCGCCGCTTGTCCGGGGGCAATTCCGCTGACGGGTTCATGAAAGCTGACTTTCATTTTATCGCCTTCTTGTTCGATTTTAGCTGGAGACCCCTCATGTTTATAGCGTACTTTGGTGATAGTTTCTAAGGGATTATCATAAATATCAGCGTATTTTTGCATGATAAGTTTTCCGACGTACATGCCGTCTTTTTCCAAATCTTTTTCGATTCCCAACACCACTTCGTTGGTCTCTTTTCTGATTTCAGTTACAAAAATTGGCTTTCCTAAGGCAATGCCCAAGCCTTTTCTTTGCCCGATGGTATAAAAAGGATATCCTTGATGTTTGCCTACAATCGTTCCATCTTGCATCACAAAATTACCTCCTTTCACTTGTTCTTCTAAACCTGGAACTCGATTTTTTAAAAATCCTCTGTAATCATTGTCGGGAACAAAACATATTTCGTAGGATTCTTTTTTCGTAACCAAGTCGTAAAATTCTTTTTGAGTTGCCATTTCTCTGATTTCACTTTTCTTTAAATGCCCCAATGGCAATTTGGTTCGAGAGAGACTTTCCTGAGAAATGCCCCAAAGTACATAACTTTGGTCTTTCAACATATCGATGCCTTTGGAAATAACATATCGATTGTTTTCGTTCCGAATATTGGCATAATGCCCAGTAGCAATAAACTCACAATCCAATTTGTCGGCTCTTCGTAGCAAGGCATCCCATTTGATGTGGGTATTGCATAGCACACAAGGGTTTGGGGTTCTTCCTTCCAAGTATTCTCCAGTAAAATGGTCGATGACATAATCTCCAAATTCTTCTCGAATATCTAAAATATAATGAGGAAACCCTAGATTTACTGCTATATTTCGGGCATCGTTGATAGAATCCAAGCTACAGCAGCCGGTTTCTTTTTTACTGCCACCCGAAGAGGCATAATCCCAAGTTTTCATGGTCATTCCGATTACTTCATATCCTTCTTCATGAAGCATGACCGCCGCCAATGAGCTGTCGATTCCTCCGCTCATGGCTACTAAAATTCTTCCGTGTTTACTCATGTTTACTGCAAGGGGGCAAAGCCCTTCGTTTTGATTAGATAAAAAAATATTTTAACAAAAGAATCATTTTTTCCAACTCATTTGCCAATAATTTGCAAACCTAATTTGAAAAGAAATAGTTCTCCATTAAATTGCAACAAAATTAATTGTTTTTATTAGAAAAATATTAGAATGGCTCTTAAAACACTGGTAAAGGTAGGAAATGTGACAAATCTCTCGGACGCAAGGTATTGTGCAGGGATGGGGGTAGATTTAATTGGGTTTGTTTTAGATGAGAACTCAGAAAATTTTGTATCGCCCGAAAAATTGAAAGAAATTCGTTCGTGGCTTGCGGGAGTTGAAATAGTAGGGGAATGTCATGCAGTACAAGAGAATCAATTGGCTGAAATATTAGCAATAAACGACATAGATATGGTACAAATCAGTGATGTTTCGCTGATTCATGCTTTGAAAAATCTTGGCAAAAAAATCATTCTTCGTTTGGAATTTGAAAATCCTTATTTTGAAGAGTTTTTGGTGAGGTATCAATCGTTTGTTCAATATTTTTTGGTCGAAGGGCTGGAGTTTTCAGATTTTGCAAAAAAAACCTTGAAAGAGTATGCTGCCAATTATCCAATTTTGCTTGGGTTTGGCTTGGAGGCTTCTACGGTACAAAATATCTTGAATGATTTTGCTCTCAAAGGAATTGCCCTCAAAGGAACAAATGAAATTCGACCGGGCTTCAAAAATTATGATGAATTAAGCGATATTTTGGAAACCATCGAGCTGGATTAATTCTTGGATTATATTTTATTTTTCAAAAATCTTCACTAAATTCAACCTTTAGTAATTTATTTTATCCATTTGTGTAGTTTGTTATACATAGTACCGTATTAAACCATTAAGTTTGCTTCATCATTAAAATATTAAACAAATGAAAAAACGATTGTATAAAATAAAATCTGACAAGCAAATTGCGGGAGTGGCAGCAGGCTTGGCTGAATATTTTGAGGTTGATAAGACTTTGATTAGAATTTTATTGGCAGTTGGGATTTTTACTCCATTGCCGGTAATTATTGCCTACATTCTTTGTTGGATAATCATGCCAGATAAATCTACGCTGGAGCTGTCGGTAAACTAATTATTAAAAAAGATAAAAATGACGAAGAAATTGTATAAAATCAACAACTCCCAGACAATGGTCGGAGGGGTTTCCTTGGGGATTGCGGAGTATTTTGGTATAGACCCGACTCTCATTAGGATTTTATTCGCCGTATTAGTATTTACTGCGGCACCAATTATTATCATCTATTTGATTCTTTACTTTGTACTGCCTGAAAAAAGTACCATTTCGGACGTAGAATCACAAAATTTTGAAACACAAGAATCCGATTTTCAACATTCAATTTCAAATAATATGAGCAAAAATCAGCAAAAAAACGGCTTGGTAGGAGGATTAATTCTTATCGCTTTGGGAGTCATTTTTTCATTCAAAACTTTCTTCCATATTAGTTTATTTCATTACATTGGCAAAATGTGGCCTCTTGGCTTTATTGCTTTGGGTATTTGGTTGATTGTAAAAGACCGAAATGGTAATAACTTTCAAAATCCGTCGGATAGTAATTCTTTATAAATACTTGGTTTAATCTAATTAGAATACAATGAACAATAAATCAAATTTGTTTTGGGGAGTTCTGTTGATTGGACTTGGGGTTTTGTTTTTGGGGCAGAACTTGGAATGGTTTCAGATTCATTGGAGCTTCGGGGATATTGCAAAGTATTGGGCAATTTTGTTGATTCTTGCGGGAATTGCGGCTTTATTGCACGAACGAAAAACAGTGTTCAATTCGGCTTCGGCAATTCTAATTGCTTTTGCCATCCCTTTGGCTCTTTATACTTGTGTAAGTGATGGGGTTGGCAACATAAAAGATGCCATTGGGGAAGATATACACATCGATTTGGATGATGATGAGGAGGAGGATTCGACTGGGGTGCGGGATTTTGAAAAAAGTCAATATTATAAAATCGATTGGACTCCAGAGACCAAAGAGGCTACCCTAAAGCTCAAAGGTGGGGCTGTTGCGTTTGAACTTCTAAATGAATCGAAAGAAAAATTGTTCGAAGCAAAAGCAACCATGTTTACGAAAAATGGTTTTACCCTTGTGGAGGAAACTCAAAATTCATCGAAAATAATTGATTTTCAACAAAATGGAAAAATCAAGGGAAATATTCATTTCGACCGAGGTGATGCTTCCAACAAAGTAGAGGTTTCTCTCAATGCTGCCCCTACTTGGAACTTAGATTTGGGCGTAGGCGTGGGTAAATTGGATTTTGATTTAGAAAAATTTAAAGTTAAAACCCTTAATTTACAAACAGGTGCCGCAGATGTTGAAATTAAATTGGGAAATTTACAGCAAAATACTGATGTAAAAGTAGAAGCTGGTTTGGCAAAAGTGAAGTTTAAAATTCCAAAAGAGGTGGCTTGTGAAGTACGTTTTGAAGGTGCTCTGAACGAAAAGGAATTGGATAATTTCCAAAAAGTGGAAGAGGGACTTTGGCGTACAGATAATTTCTCTTCTTCAAACAAAAAAATCAAATTTTCGATAGAAGGCGGACTTAGTTCCTTTGAAATAATTAGAAATTAATCGACAAATTATAGCCCTTGGTGTTGAATGCTAAGGGCTTTTTTATATTTTTGCAAAAAAAATTGCATGAATAAACTTTTCAAATTTATAATTGCTCTTCTGTCGGGCTTTACTTCTATTGCCCAAACTTTATCGCCAAGTGCTACTATTAGTATTTTGACTGTTGCCCCGGGGGAGGCTCTTTATTCTACTTTTGGTCATAGTGCCATTCGCATCAACGACCCACTAATCGGATTGGACGTAACTTATAATTATGGAGCGTTTGATTTCCGTACCGAAGGATTTTATCTGAAATTTTTGAGAGGTACGCTTCCTTATCAAATCAGTGGCAATTATTTTCAAATGGATTTGGAAGGCTGGAGTCGGGAAAACCGGGCTGTGGTGGAGCAAATCTTGAATCTCTCTGCTACTCAGAAGGAGGAGGTTTATGCTTTTTTGCAAAAAAACTACTTGCCCGAAAATCGAGAATATGCTTATAAGTTTTTCTATGATAATTGTTCTACTCGATTGAGAGATGTATTGAAGCGTGCTTGTCGGGATAGCTTGGTTTTCGACCAAACACTCCATACGGATAGCTCTTATCGGGAGTGGATTGATAAATATGCCATGAAAAACCAAAAAGCGTGGGCAGACTTTGGAATGGATTTGGCAATCGGAATTCCTGCCGATGAACAGACGGGCTTTAAGGGGGCAATGTTTCTTCCAGATAATTTGATGGATGCTATTGATCATGCAAAAATTGTTAAAAATGGTAAACTTCTTCCTCTGGTGAATCAAAAAATGATTCTTAATCGTGATTCTTTGTATGTGCAAGAGCAACAAGATACTGTCTGGACACCTTTGATTTGTTGGTCAATGTTTTTATTATTGGCTATTGCTATCTCTTTTGTGCCTAAAATCAAACAAGAATGGATTGATATTTTCGATAAAGTATTGTTTTCAATGGTAGGTTTCCTTGGTTTTGTGATAGTTTTTCTATGGTTTTTCACAGATCATGGGGTCACTGCTTTCAATTTGAATATCATTTGGGCTTTTCCAGTACTTTTGCCTGCTATCTTTTTTGTAAAAAAACAAAAACAATTGGCATTTAAGTTTTTCAAATTTTATGCGATTGCCCAAATATTATTGATAATTTCATGGAAATTTCTTCCTCAAATGATTCACGATGCCTTGATTCCTCTGATTTTGGCTTTGGCACTTCGAGCATGGATGATTACCAAAAAATAATCAATTAATTACCCAAGAATAATTAATATAAACCCAAATAAAATGAAAAAAATAGTAATGCTGAGCGTATTAATTTTCTCTTTATTGGCTTGTCAAACGGAGGAAATAGCAGTAAAACCCAATTCATTCAGGTACGACAATAAAGATTATTCTTTGTCCTCGGCAATTGTAGAAAATTATGGCAAAAACAAAGATGGAAATTATGAATTGTTTGTCACTTTGCTGTCTCCAGGTATTACTGTCAAAAATGTGAATGGAGAGTTCTTGACTGTTTCGGGCAAAGGAAACTTGATAAGTTTGAATATTATTTCAAAAACATCTTCGTTAGAGAATGGTGTTTATACTTTGAAAAATACAATAAAAGAGGTCGGAACAATAGAATATGGTTCCTTGTATGTTGATTATGATTTTGACGCTTTTTCGGGTAAGATGTTGGATGTACAAAGTGGGAATATTGTTGTTAAAAAAACGAATAATTTGTATGAAATTAGCATTGCATTGGTAGCTGATGATGACAATCCTATGGATGGATATATCAAATCGACTATCAAACAATATGATTATAAATAAGGGAATTGTCTCTTTAGTATTGGGTTTGAAAGGATGTTTGCAATGACATATTTTCCACCGTTAGTCGTTCTCCAATACCCGGTGATTGCAGCATAGTTTGAGCATTGCACAAACAAGTCTTGGATTGGTTGTGGTGGCTTATCAGATTTCCAAGTATAGACAAAAAGACCAGACAGGTTAACCTAACGCTTAGAGACC
>CAYUFZ010000112.1:0-1375 GCA_964444025.1 uncultured Emticicia sp. | reverse complement strand
ATGTTTGGCTTGGTTCTTCTTCACTTTCTGATTTATTTATTTTTTTCCAAGATAAAATGGATTCGATAAAAATTTTTGCTCCAGCAACGGTTGCAAATGTAGCTTGTGGTTTTGATATTTTCGGGTTTGCAGTAGATGCTCCTGGAGATGAAGTGCTTGTTAAGAAAAGGTCTGATAATCAGTTGGTTATTTCTTCAATTACCGGAGATGAAGGAAAGCTTACCTATGATGTGACCAAAAATACCGTGACTGTTCCGATTATTCAGTACCTAAAATCCATTGATTCGAAGCAAGGTTTTGAGATAGAACTACATAAGAAAATGCCATTAGGAAGTGGCTTGGGAAGTAGTTCTGCGAGTTCGGTGGCGGGTGTTTTTGCAGTCAATGAATTATTGGGTAAAGTCTTAAAATCGGAAGAATTATTGCCTTTTTCGATGGAGGGAGAACGCATCGCTTGTGGTTCAGCTCATGCCGACAATGTTGCTCCGGCTTTGTTAGGAGGCTTTGTGGTGGTACGCAGTTATGAGCCTTTGGAGGTATTCAAGGTTTCTACTCCAGCGGATTTGTATGTAAGCATTGTTCATCCAGATATTGAAGTAAATACGAAGGATGCGAGGCATATTTTGCGAAGAGAAGTTTCTTTGAAAAATGCAATTTCTCAGATGGGAAATGTTGCTGGAATGATTGCGGGTTTAATGAAAGGAGACTTTGAGCTGATTTCTCACTCAATGGAAGATTTTATCATTGAGCCTGTCCGCTCGATTTTGATTCCTGAGTTTTGGAATGTTAAAAATGCTGCGTTGGAGGCGGGGGCTTTGGGTTGTAGTATTTCGGGGGCGGGACCATCTATTTTTGCTTTCAGTAAGGGAAAAGATACAGCCGAGAAAGTCGCTCAAGTAATGAAAATTGCTTTTGAAAAAGTGGGAATAGTGGCAAATGCCTATGTGTCGGGAGTCAATCAGGTAGGACCTAAAATTATTTAAAAGAATATGAAAAATAGAATTGCTCTCATCACAGGTGCTACTTCTGGTATCGGAAAAGCCACAGCCATAGCTTTTGCCCAGGCTGGGATAGATTTGATTGTTTGTGGCAGACGAAAAGAGGTTCTGGATGAATTAGTGGCTGAATTAAGCCGACAAGTCAATGTCCAAAGTTTGATATTTGATGTTCGTGACAATGATTCGGTTCAAAAAGCCATTGAATCTTTGGGGGAAGATTGGAAAAAAATTGATATTTTAGTTAATAATGCTGGAAATGCTCATGGCTTATCGCCCATTCAAGAGGGGGAAATAGGAGATTGGGATGCTATGATTGATGGGAATGTCAAGGGTTTATTGTATGTTTCGAAAGCTATTATGCCATTGATGATTGCCCG
>CAYUFZ010000111.1:976-8264 GCA_964444025.1 uncultured Emticicia sp. | reverse complement strand
TTTTTGTTTAATCGGCCAAAGTAATAATCTTGCCTTATCCAAGTTGCCATTATCTGGCCAACTATTCAATGGAGCAAATCTTTGAGCTCCTGCCCCTGCCCCACCTCTTCCGTCTGCAATTCTATACGTTCCTGCACTATGCCAAGCCATTCGGATAAAAAATGGACCATAATGACCATAATCTGCTGGCCACCAATCTTGAGAATTGGTCATTAATTCATAAATATCTTGCTTAAGTGCCTGTAAATCCAACGATTGAAACTCTTTTGCATAATCAAAGTCTTTATCCATCGGGTTGGTCAATGATGAATGCTGGCGTAATATATTTAATCTCAATTGATTAGGCCACCAATCTTGATTTCTCGTGCCTCCACCCGCTGCTGGTATCGCTGACTTCCCTGTAAATGGGCATTTTGCTTCTGCTCCTGAAGTATTTGTATTTTGTTCCATTTTTTATTGTATTTGCGAAAAAATGTTAATGATTTATTTTTATGTTTAATCTATTGTGTATTTAATTACTTTCAAAGTTAAACAAAAGTACATATTAAATCAAATTGATTTTATTTAATATAACATAGAAATTATCTATATTATTATTTTAAAATACCTTTTATTATTCATTCCAAACCATATTCAAGCCGTTTATCCAATTATTGTAGAGCGATAATTATTTCTTTCGTAAAATTGTTGATAAAAAAAGCTTTTAAACCTTTCGGGATTATTAATGATACACATGAAATCAATAAAACCATTACTTTTACTTTGTTTGTTAGTAGAATGTACTTTTTCTTTATCTTCCAACGCTCAAAATTCTTCCATTGTTGGTAGCAAAAAAGGAAATGAACTCGAAACAATTTCATTGGAAAATGCCATTGATATTGCCTTGAAAAACAACTTATCTGTCAAACAAAATCATCTTCAACTTGAACAAAGCTCCAATACTTACGAACAATCAAAATGGTCGAAGTATCCAAGTGTGAATGGGGGCAGTAATTTTAATTTATTTGCAGGTCGGAATATCAACCCTTATACCAATGGAATCATTACGAATACGGTGGGTAGCAATGGATTTGGTATAAGTGGAAGCATGATGATTTTTGATGGATACCAAACCAAAAATAATATTGCAGCCAACCAATTGAGCATGGAGGCATCTAAACTTGATTTACAAGCCATTAAGAATCAAATTACTTTGAACATAGTCGTTGCTTATCTCAATTTACTTTCTCAAGAGGATTTGTTGGCTATTGCTCAGGGGCAATTGGCGGTTTCTCAATCTCAATTGGAAAGAACTCAGAAATTGGTCAATGCGGGTTCTTTACCCGAAACTAATTTATACGATATTAAAGCCCAATTGGCGAATGATGAACTAAGTGTTGTGAATGCTGAAAATGCAATCGTCTCTGCCAAACTCACCCTCAGTCAATTGATGAATATTGGTTCTAATAGAAATTTCGATGTTGTACGTGTAGATGTTGCCAATCCTGAACTGCACCCTTATCCTTATAGTGCCAATGAAGTCTATGAAATCGCTCAAAGTTTTATGGCTAATGTACAAGCAGCAGATATGCGTGTGAAGGTTGCTCAAAAATCTGTTTTGGCTGCCAAGGGACTGAAGCTGCCAACCATTACGGCAAATGCATCTTTCAATTCGTCTTATTCTACTGCTGCTGAAAATGTAAATATAACTCAGAAAATCATCGAACAAGAAGCGGGCTATGTGAATGTCTCGGGAACAAAGTATCCAGTCATTGCTTATTATCCAAGCACCAGTACTTCATTTGAAAAAATCCCTTATCTTCGACAATTGGGGGGAAATGGAAATAGTTCGATTGGTTTTAATGTGAGAGTGCCTATTTTTAATGGTTACAATAGCAAGTTCAGACTTAATTCTGCTCAAATTCAGCAAAAACAAAGTGAATTACAAGCTGAAAATATTCGAGTTGGTTTGCGTCAAGAAATAGACCAAGCTTTTGTCAATCTCAGTAATTCTGCCAAAAAATACATGGCTATTTCAAACCAAGTAAAAGCCTTGGAGGTTGCGTTCAGAGCATCTGAAGCTAAATTCAATGTCGGTTCATTGAATGCGTTGGACTATAATATTGCCAAAAGCAATTTGGACAGAGCCAAGATTAACCAAATTCAAGCAAAGTATGATTATTTATTCAGAATTAAGATTTTAGATTTCTATCAAAACAAACCTTTATCTTTTTAATTTCTTATTATTATTTATTCGGACATTATCTTTATTGCATATAATTAATTAGTTTTTTCATGAAAAAATCAAATAGACTAAAATGGATATTATTAGGGGCGGTTATCGCCATCTGTTTATTCCTTTGGATAGCAAAATCCGTCGGATGGATTGGTAAAGCGAAGCCTATGGAAGTAGAGTTTACGAAAGTAAACAAGGGAGATATCATCGAAACGGTTTCGGCTTCTGGAAAAATCCAGCCAGAAGTTGAGGTTAAGATTACTCCCGATGTCCCTGGTGAAATTATTGCTCTTTATGTCAAAGAGGGGGATTCTGTAAAAAAAGGGCAACTTTTACTTAAAATTCAACCGGAAAATTATGTTTCTATCACTCAAAGGGCTGAAGCTGTTCTCAATCAAACCAAAGCAAATGCAGAGCAATCGAAATCTGTTTTGGCTCAGTCTGAAGCTCGTTTAATTCGAAGCCAAACAGAATTTTCACGTCAGAAAAAATTATTCGAAGAGAAAGTTGTTTCTGCTTCTGATTTGGAAATTGCAGAAACTAATCTCAAAGTTGCCAAGCAAGATTTTGAAGCTGCCAAGGCTAGTGTTGACGCTGCCAGATACAATATCAAAAGTGCAGAAGCAAGCTTGAAGGATGCAGGCGAAAATCTCCGAAAAACAAGTATTTATGCTCCTATGAGTGGAATCGTCTCTAAACTTGCCGTGGAATTAGGTGAAAGGGTGGTTGGAACCTCCCAAATGGCAGGTACTGAAATTCTTCGTATTGCCAATCTCAATAATATGGAGGTGCGTATCAATGTAAATGAAAACGATATTGTTCGTGTAAGCCTAGGGGATACTGCTCTAATTGATGTGGATTCTTATACTTCTACTGGCATGAAGTTTAAGGGAATTGTGACTGAAATTGCCAATACTGCAAATGGTAGCGGAACTACCACTGCTGCGGCAAGCTCTACCGATGCTGTCACTGAATTTGAGGTAAGAATCCGAATATTGCCCGAATCTTATAGTCAGTTGATTAGCCAGGCAAGTAAACGAAACTATCCTTTCAAGCCTGGTATGACAGCTACCGTAGATATTATTACCGAAAAGAAATTTTCTGTTATTAGTGTGCCTATTGCTGCCGTGACTACCCGTGGAGGAGAAAGTAGCACGAAAGTGGAAGACTCCAAAGAAGGTGAGAATAATTCAGAGAAAAACGCAACTGCTAAGAAAACAGCTTTGAAAGAAGTTGTTTTTGTAAGAGATAAAGAAAACAAGGCAAAAATAAAAGAAGTTAAAACGGGAATTACAGATACAGCCGCCGGAACAGTCGAAATCATTAGTGGATTAAAGCAAGGGGAAGAAATTATTTCAGGGCCATACATTGCAGTTTCTAAAAATCTTAAAGAAGGAGATTTAGTCACTCAAAAAGTAGAAAAAAAGGAAGAGAAAGACAATAAACCTGAGAATTAAGCATAAAAAAAACTATTTTTATTTTTAAAGAGATTGGCAACAATCTCTTTTTTTATTTATTTGCAGCTCAAATCAACAAAACTATCAATTATGAAAATAACGGTTATCGGAGGAGGAAGTTGGGCAACGGCAATTATCAAAATATTGTCCGAAAATAATGTACAAATCAAATGGTGGATGAGAAATGCCGAAGATGCCGAACATATCAAAAAACTTCATCATAATCCAAAATATCTGAGTAGTATTGAAATTCACCCCTCTAAAGTTAAAGTTTATACCAACCTAAAAGAGGCTCTCCGTTCTACTCAATGGGTCATTTTGGCAATTCCTGCCGCATTTTTGTCGGATGCTTTGAAGCCTATCGAGGCGTCATTGCTTTGGGATAAACAAATTATCTCGGCTATCAAAGGGATGATTCCTGAAAGTAACCAATTAATTACCGATTGGTTATCAGAAAACTACCAAGTTTCTCATCAAAATATGGGAATTATTGCTGGGCCTTGCCATGCAGAAGAAGTTGCCCTCGAAAAACAATCTTATTTAACTATCGCCTCTGCCAATCTAAGTCTGGCTCAAGACTTTGCAAATTTAATGGCTTGCCGGTTTGTCAAAACCTCAATACTCAATGATATCTATGGTGTAGAATATGCTGCTGTAATGAAAAATATTGTAGCCTTGGCTTGTGGAATGACACATGGTTTGGGCGAAGGTGATAATTTTCAAGCTGTGATGGTTGCCAATGCCATGCAAGAGATTAAATTGGTAGTGGATACTATTGCCCCAATGACTAGAGACTTAAGTGCTTCAGCTTATTTGGGAGATTTATTGGTAACAGCTTATTCACAATTCAGTAGAAATAGAACTTTTGGTAATATGATTGGCAGGGGATATACCGTAAAAACTGCTCAACTAGAAATGAAAATGATTGCTGAAGGCTATTTTGCAGTCAAATGTATTTATGAAATGATTGCACCATTTCAGCTAAATACACCCATCACAGAATTCACCTATCAAGTCCTTTACAATAATCAGCCTTTAAAAAAGGAAAGTAATTTTTTGAAAAATAAATTAAAATAGATTATAAAAAGGCAAGTTTACTAAAACTTGCCTCTCTAACCAAATTCTTTGTTAAATTTACTGGTAAATGGTTACGAATGATTTTGATTGTTTGATTCTAAAACTAGGCTTTTCAAATTTCTTTTTTCTGATAGAATAAATGGTAGATTCCATTGTGAACAAGACGGACACACAAACAAAGAAAAAAATACTTGCGATTCCAACAATCATACATTTTTTATTTAATGAATCAAATTTATTCATTTTTTCCAAATTGTCAATCGCAAATTCAATTTTGCAACGTTGCAAAACCGATTTTAATCTATTTTAATGCCTTTGTATAGACATTTTCCACCATTCCATTTCCTTCAAATACAAACCAAATTTCTTTCAACTCCTTATAATCCATTTTATAGTCTTGCTTTCCTATCAACAAATCATCCACATAAATTTCTATTTTTTTATGTTTCATCTTAAACACAAATGAATGCCACTCCCCATCTTCTAAAACATCATTTAGCTTTTGATTTAGAAAAGTCTCTCCATGAAATTGTTTCGGAAAAGAATATTTATTCAATGAAATATTTGACTCAACAATGCAGGTGGATGCTGAATAAATCTCGAACAAACTAATTTCCGCATCGTACAATTGCATCATAAAACTCAAACAATCTTCTCCTATTGCTTCTGTACTTCTTTTTGCTCTAAATCCAATTTCTAACGAGTCAACATCTATCGAAAAATCATCTGCTTTTAAATAGGCAACTCGAGCAAATGAATTTTCCTTTTTTATCTCATTTGTTGGAAAATATACCGTGTTTAACTCAGCATTTTTCTTTCGAAAATCTATCCATGTAGAAGGGGATGTTACATAATAATCTTCTGAATTAACAAAGTCTGACCTACCATACCATAAGGCAGAATCGCCATTTTCAAAAGGAACTGGAACTGTTTTACTCTTAATTCTGGCACTTCCATACCAATTTCCATTTGTTGGCACTAAGTAAATATAATTTTTTAGCACTTTTCCATCAATCTTCAGCAGGATATTTTTCAGTCCTGGCGTGAAAAAATATAAGGAAAACGCTCCTTTTGGGAGGCTTAATTCTAATTTATTTTTTCTATTTAAGGGCTGAAATTGCTCATTCAGTATCATAACTTCCGCTTTTTTGTATCTAATTTTAGATAAATCATAGGAAATTTTAAGTGTTGCCCCAAAATCTTTTTGACTCAACGTCTTCAATGTAAAAATAACTTCTCGTGGTCTTTTCGCTTTTGATAGCTGATAAACAAGTGCCACCACCGATATTAAAACCAATATTAAAGAAACAATTATGCCCAATTTTTTCCTTTTTGGAATTGACAATTTTGGCTCATCCGATAAATTATCGAATGTAAGCTCTTCTAATTGTGATTTTTTTTCCTCAAAATCATCCCATCCCTCATAGCCCAAGTAATACGACAATGTGTTTCTTGTCTTTTCTTGCCAAGAATTAGGCACTTTTTGATTAAATATTCTTCTTAAACTATCACGACTAATTAATATTTGGGAAGTCCTTTCTAATCCTATTCTTGTTTTTAATACTCTTTCAATATCCAACAATAAATCGTCAAGAAAAGCATTTTGGCTTTTTAGGTTCAAAAAATCAAAATCTTCACCATGGTTTTCAGCCCATTTTTCTGACCATTCTTCATTTATTTTCAGAATTAGCTCGTTTTTCAGTCTGACTGTCAAATTAACATTTTTAGTACTCATTATTTTTGAGAAATTCCGTTCAAGTAGCTAATTAATTTAACCTTTATTTATTATAGCAAGAATATTTCACCTATTTAGTATTTCCAATGACTTTGATAAACAAATATAAAATCCCTGATATTATTCCTTGTATCATCAGAAAGACACCAATACTCATGTTAGCCTTTCCATCTATCATATTTTTGAAATGATGCAAGGTAACCGAAATAGACACTATCATCACTCCTATCAATACAACCTTCACCATACTTCGAATAAAATCCGAAATCGACATTTTTCGCATCACTGCAATAATCCTATAACTCAAGTATAGTGGCAATAATGTTACCAAAACTGAAAATAATAGCATCATTTCAATAAATTTGTTTTTATTTTTTCAGCTATTACAGACAACTCTTCTGTACTTGGTTTTAGTTTTTTTGTAAAATCCATGTCACTGATTTGATTCATTGGAATTAAATGTACATGGGCATGAGGCACTTCCAACCCTATAACGGCGATACCTATTTTTTTACAAGGAACTGCTTTTTTTATGGCTGGTTCAATTTCTTTTGCAAATGCCATCAATCCCAAATATTCCGCATCTTCCATATCAAAAATATAATCTACTTCTTTTTTCGGTATCACCAATGTATGTCCCAAAGCACAAGGAAATACATCTAAAAAGGCATAATAGTCCTCATTTTCAGCTATTTTATGCGAAGGAATCTCTCCAGAAAGTATTTTAGAAAATATAGTAGCCATTTAGGATAATTGTTGTTTTAAATGAATAATTGCTTCTTTCAAAATCGCAAATCGATAATT
>CAYUFZ010000111.1:0-966 GCA_964444025.1 uncultured Emticicia sp. | reverse complement strand
GGGTTTTATGTTTCGACCGGTTCAAGTTGGTCAAAAATCGATAATCAAACTTCGTTTCTTTATTGATTCGTCTGTTGAATACAAAGTTACTGCCTAATACCATATTTCCCATTTCTCCAAATAGTAATTTTATCAAAAATTTAGGTATTTTGAAAAAAAAGTAAAATTTCCCATACACGTTGGCAACTTCTTTCATCATTTCTTCATTTCTAATCGGATTTGGAGCAACAGCATTGATAATTCCTTCAGGAGTGTTTGTGTTTAAAAAATAGACAAATAACTCGCTCAAATCATCTATATGAATCCACGAAATCCACTGTTTGCCATCACCCAAAATGGGTGCTACTCCAAATTTTAAAGGATTAATAAATTTTTCTAATGCCCCACCATCTTCACTCAAAACAAGACCAATTCTCAAAGCAACCTTTTTATCCGCTTGACTTATTTGAAACACAGCATCTTCCCATTTCGAAACAGTTTCGGACAAAAAATCACTTCCCGCTTCTGTACCTTCCTCTAAGCGTTCTTCTCCTCTATCCGCTCCATAATATCCTATTGCCGATGCTGATATTATCCCTTTTATCCTAATTTTATGTTCAATTAAATAATTATTTATCAACTCCAAACCTTTTACTCTGGAATCAATAATCTCCTTTTTTCGTTTCTCAGTCCATCGTTTTGCTGCAATATTTTCTCCCGCCAAATAAATAAGGTAATCAATTCCTTCCCAAGCACCATCTTCTATATATGAAGCTCCTACATTCCACACAAATGACGGTATTCCTATAGCCGAAACTTTCTTTCTCGACAGTAAAATTGGTTCATGTCCGTATTTCAATAATACATCTATCAGTTTTTTTCCGATTAATCCAGTACCTCCAACTATCAATATTTTCATCTTTTATTTTTTCTATTTAAACACTACCTGAGCGTCTTTGTTTAGAAAAACTTTGGAGCTGTAATATC
>CAYUFZ010000110.1:7330-8285 GCA_964444025.1 uncultured Emticicia sp. | reverse complement strand
ACTTTGGCTTCTGCTTTTGTAGTTTTTCAGGAATTGAACTCAAATGCTGATAAAATTATTTTTCAATCGAAAAGTGGTGATTTGCCAGTTTCCCGTCGGGCAGATTTAATCGAATTGGATTTCCCGATTCAACATACGGAGCTTTGTTTGCCTCCTTTGGGCTTGATTGAGTCAATGGGAAGACAACCAAAGGAAATTCGTCGGGCAGCAGATGATTATTTGTTGGTGTACGAAGAGGAACAAACAATTTTGGAAATGAAACCAGATTTTGGACAGTTAAAAAATATTCAGGCAAGAGGGGTCATTGTTACGGCTCTTGCAAATGACCCGACCATTGATTTTGTATCAAGATTTTTTGGTCCTTCGGTTGGGGTAAACGAAGACCCCGTGACGGGTTCTGCACATACTAAATTAATCCCGTATTGGGCAGAAATATTGAAAAAAAATAAATTAAAAGCTCATCAAGTATCTGAGAGAGGCGGTGTATTAGCATGTACGCTGTCTGAAACACGTGTCATGATTGCAGGAAAAGCTTGTTTGTATCTGAAAGGAACAATTTTTTGTTAAATTATTGGGATTTTTCTTAAACTTTTTTCTTAAAAAACAAACGTTTGGCGAAAATTTTTTGTTAAAAACTTGACAGCCCCTATGTGGGTTTCGTAACTTTGCAGATATTTTGCTTTAGTAGCAACTATTTCTTCATGTCAAAATCTTCCTTGATACGTGCAAGAAATCTTATAATTTTCAAGGGAATTAATAAAATGAAACTTTCAGAATTTAAAATTGATTTACCGCATAGTTTGATTGCGATGCATCCTTATGAGCAGCGTGACAGTAGCAGAATGATGGTAGTTCATAGAAAAACCAAAAAAATCGAACACAAAATGTTTAAGGATATTGTGGATTATTTTGGAGAAAATGATACCATGGTAGTCAATAATACTAAAGTTTTTCC
>CAYUFZ010000110.1:6794-7320 GCA_964444025.1 uncultured Emticicia sp. | reverse complement strand
GGCTTTATGGTTCAAAAGAAAAAACTGGAGCCAAAATTGAGGTTTTTTTGTTGAGAGAATTGAATCGTGAAATGCGTCTATGGGATGTATTGGTTGATCCTGCTCGAAAAATCCGTGTTGGAAATAAATTGTATTTTGGTGACAGTGATTTGGTTGCGGAGGTAATCGATAATACTACTTCTAGGGGTAGAACCATCCGGTTTTTGTTTGATGGTACGCATGATGAAATGATGAAAACGGTGCATGAATTGGGAGAAACTCCTTTGCCAATTGACATCATCAAAAGACCGGTAACTGAGTTGGATAAAGAACGTTATCAAACAATTTTTGCCGAACACGAAGGGGCGGTAGCTGCTCCAACGGCAGGAATGCACTTTACCAAAAATATTCAACGCCGAATGGAACTCAATGGTACTTCATTCTGCCCCGTTACTTTGCATATTGGTATTGGTACTTTTCGTCAGGTAGATGTGGAGGATTTGACCAAACATAAAACGGATTCCGAAAACTTCTTTATCAGTGAATC
>CAYUFZ010000110.1:0-6784 GCA_964444025.1 uncultured Emticicia sp. | reverse complement strand
ATCTACGAGTGACATTGTCAATCGTAGCATCGATTTGGAGGGCAAGGTTTGTGCGATTGGTACCACGACGATGAAGGCAATTGAATCTTCTGTAACGGCTAGTAATCATTTGAAGCCGATAGATAATGGTTGGACTGATAAATTTATTTTCCCTCCTTTTGATTTTAAAGTGACAGATGCTTTGTTGACAAATTTTCATCTGCCAGAGTCCATTTTATTAATGACTTCTTGTGCCTTTGGTGGGCATGAGCTGATAATGGAGGCTTATAATCAGGCAATTAAGGAAAAATATAAGTTTTTTACCTACGGTGATGCTATGTTAATTCTATAATTTTATGCGTTCGATTGTCTGTATGATGATTGGTTTTCGTCTATTGATAATCGAACGTTTTATTGTCAATGTCAGAGAATTTAGATAAAAAATATGCCATTATTGTTGCCGGCGGTAGCGGAACAAGAATGAAATCGGATATCCCGAAGCAATTTTTGCCATTGGCAGGGAAACCTATTTTGGTTCATACCATCGAAAAGTTTCTTCTTATTCCAGAGGTATTTATTCGCTTAGTTTTACCCAAAAATGAGTTTGATTTTTGGAGAAATTTAGGCGAAACTTTTGGGTCTATTCAAAATAATTTGCATAGAATCACACTCGTCGAGGGTGGAAAATCAAGGTTTCAGTCGGTTCGTAATGGTTTAAGGAGTATTTCCGGGGAGGGCATTGTGGCTGTTCATGATGGGGTTCGACCTTTGGTCAATGCTTCGCTCATTCAGAAATCGTTTGAGGTTGCTGCCGAAAAAGGCTCTGCTGTGGCGGCAGTTGATGTAAAAGATTCTGTTCGTCAGATTTTTGCTGATGGCAAAAGCCGTGCGGTCAATCGTTCTGAATTAAAACTTATTCAAACGCCTCAGACTTATCAACTTTCGATTTTTAGGCGTGCATTTGAAACCGAGGAGCAAGATTTTTTTACGGATTGTGCTAGTGTGATGGATTTTATGGGCTATGGTATTCATTTGATAGAAGGGCATTATGAAAATATTAAAATGACTACTCCTGAAGATTTGATTATTGGAGAAGCTATATTGAGTAGATAAAAAGATGGATGACGGCATTAGACTACGCTATAAAAATACAAAATAAACCCCAAAGTACAGGCTTCTGGCCCGTTTTTGGGGTTTATTTTTAGCTTTTTTATGCTAAACCAATTATTTTAATAATTTCATATTGACTGGGTCCCAATGAATAATTTTTTTGCTCAAATAACTATCATTACAAGCCAATGCAGGGGCTGCTGCTCTGAATCCAAACGTAGCATCTTCAACAACTGGTTTTGAAGTACGTATTGAATCAAAGAAATTTGTAAAATGGTCCAAATGGTCGCTATATCCAGCCGGAGCTTTTAGAGTAATGTCTTCTTTGGTTTTTCTTTTTCTTTGTTCGGCTGTCCATTTGGCATCATATTCTTTTTGCATTTCGTCTCTCATCCCCTTCGAAAAAGTAAATAACGAATCGTAACCACCAAATCCCGGAGCTTCAGGCATAATGCTGTGTTTGAGATAAACATCGTTGCCTCGCAAATCAATAGTTCCCTCAGAGCCAACCAAACGAATCACTTCTTGTCCGCCTGTTCCGCTGATGAAATTGACCTGCAAAGTCAGCTGAAATGCAGGATGCTCGGCGGTATCACCGTATTGCATCACACCCGACATCACATCTGGAAGGTTTCTACCATCTTTCCAATGACTAAATTGCCCGGTGCTATAAATAGACTGAGGACCTAGGGAGTTTGTAATAAGATGCGTTCCACTCAATAAGTGGATAAACAAATCGCCTGCTACGCCCGTTCCGACCTCTTTGTAAGCTCGCCACCAAAAGAATTTTTTCGCATCAAATTCCATTTTTCCGGTAACTTCGACAAATTTTTCCCAATCCAAACTTTCAGGACTTGCATCTTTAGGAATGGTATATTCCCAAGCTCCAATCGAACTTTGTCTGTCATAAACGGCATTGACCATGTTTAGCTTCCCAATTTCTCCCGAAGCGAGCAATTCTTTTGCTTTGGCATATCCGATGCTGCTTACTCTTTGGCTACCGACTTGCAGTACTTTGCCATATTTTTTTTGAGCTTCAATGACTTTATACCCTTCATTTATCTTATAAACCATAGGTTTTTCGATATAGACATGCTTTCCTTTGGCAAGAGCATCGGTGGTCATTTTTGCATGCCAGCAGTCTGTTGTGGCAATAATGACAGCATCGATGTCCGATTTATCCAATAAATCTTTGTAGTTTCGGGTGGTATAAAGGTCATTACCATATAATTCTTTTGCATTTTCGAGCCTTCCAGTGTATAAATCACAAATTCCAGCAAGCTCTACCCCTGGTACTTTCAAGGCGGTAGCCAAATCAAAATGCCCTTGAACACCGAAGCCAATCACACCGACTCTGATTTTATCATTGGCATTGATATTTTTTTCATATCTTAAGATTCTTTCTTCTGCTTTTTCTTTTGCAGCAAAAGAGTGAAGCGGAGATGCCGCCGAAACCAAGCTAAAAGCTCCGATTTGTTGAAGAAACTTCCTTCGATTGTTGTCTTTTGTGTTCATTGTCGTAGTAAAATTAATAAATTTTAAGTGGAATGTATGCTTAATTTAATTGTGATTGGCAAATTTGATGGCTGCTTCTGCTATTTTAGCAATTATTTTCAAATCTTCTTCAGTTTTTGGTGAATAAACCATCGTAAGTGTGTTGGCAAGGGTATCTTTATCATTTATCGCTTGTCCCGCCAAACCGTGGAGTTCGCCCCATCTTTTTTCAATGACTTCTTTGGCATCACTAGGACTTAATATAAAGTGCATAGAGCCATCAGACGGGTGCAAATGGCCAATTTCTCCTTTAGAATAGAGGATTAGACCTTTGTTGCACGTGGTTGTGTCAGCAACAAAAAAAGCATCGTTGTGTCTTTCAAAGTAACTTTTTTTAATCATCACACTTGAAGCATTAGTTTTGCTAATTTCTAGTAAAATATTTTTTTGCTTTTCTCTGATTGTTGGTAAATTGTGTTGGTCTAATTGCCTGTGAGGAATGGCGAAAGGAGCAATTTGGGGTCTTTCTCCTGCTCTAATAGGTAATTCCGCTAAAACTTTTATGTCTCCAACCAATTGTATATTTGAATTGATATGTTTTAAATCTAATGGATTTCGTAATTGTTTATTGAATTTTTGTAAACTTCTGTATCCTTCCAAGGTATGGGGAAGTCCTCCAAGACCAATCGCCACCCAGCGTTGATACTCCCTAAATTCATCATCGCTGAGTTCAATCAACTCTTTTGGTTTAATAATTGAATCAATTTTCGAAGATTTTTGCAAATGGGCTGCTTGTCCGAAGGCTTCTAACGCCATACAAGAAATTAATAAACCCCAAAAAAAAGTTTTCATGTAAGATTATTTGATGTTGCCGAAAAATTAAAATTAATTTTTTTCAAAATTATCAAAATATTTTAAGTTTAATCCAATAAAATATATAAATTGTGAAATAAATTTGATTTATTTGAAAGCATTTAATTAAATGTTATTTTAAAGTATTTTTAACCCAATCATTCAACCAATGTCAAAATTATTTATTCCTTTATTATTTGCTAGTACGATTGTTTTTGCTCAACAATCAAAACCAATTTCACAACCGCTTGTCAAACATTTATTTACAGCAGATCCTTCGGCACATGTATTTAATGGGAAAATATATATTTACCCCTCACATGACATCGAGTCGAATGCCAAAGAAGATGATGAAGGTGGGCATTTTGATATGCGAGATTACCATGTCTTTTCGATGGATTCCCCTTCTTCAAAAGCGGTAGATCATGGTGTTGCTCTTGATATTAAAGACGTTCCGTGGGCAGGCAGACAAATGTGGGCTCCAGATGCCGCTTACAAAAATGGCACGTATTATTTATATTTTCCTGTAAAAGACAAAAATGATATATTTAGAATCGGAGTAGCTAGTTCAAAATCTCCAACAGGGCCATTTAAAGCAGAAAAAGAAGCAATCAAGGGTAGCTATAGCATGGATCCTTGTGTCTTTAAAGACAAAGATGGTACGTTTTATATGTATTTTGGTGGAATTTGGGGAGGACAATTGCAACGATGGAAGGGCAATGAATACCAAGGCAAAACGCCTAATCCTCAAAAAGGAGAACTTGCACGTTTACCTCGAATTGCCAAGCTTTCAGGCGATATGAAAAGCTTTGCAGAAGAAGTAAAAGAGGTGCAAATTTTAGATAAAAATGGACAACTGCTGCGAGAAGACGACAACGATAAACGTTTTTTTGAAGCGGCTTGGGTTCATAAATTTCAAGGGAAATATTATTTTTCATATTCAACAGGAGATTCGCATAATATTTGTTATGCCACCGGGGATTCTCCATACGGGCCTTTTACTTATCAAGGAATTATCCTAAAACCTGTTCAGGGATGGACCAATCATCATTCAATTGTGGAATTTAAAGGAAAATGGTATTTATATTACCATGATACGCAAATTTCTGGTAAAACACACTTGAGAAATATCAAGATCACTGAATTAAAGCATCATTCTGATGGTACTATTCAGACAATTACTCCTTATTTTGAATAAAAAAACGGTCTTGGCATGGTTGGGCAAATCATGCCTATTTTCTAAATATTTTATCAACTTCATCCAAACATCACATGAAACCCAATTTTTATCAACGATTAAGCTTACCTTTGGTAGCTGCCCCTATGTTTTTAATTTCTGGTCCTGAACTTGTCATCGAATGTTGTAAAAATGGGGTAGTAGGTACTTTTCCTGCTCTCAATCAACGGTCAACTGAGGGATTTGAAGAGTGGCTTTTAGAGATAAATGCTGCTTTAGAGACAGAAAACCATCCCAAAATAGCACCTTATGGAGTCAATCTGATTGTTCATAAGACAAATCCAAGAATTTATGCAGATTTAGATATTGTCGTCAAACATAAAGTTCCGATTGTCATTACTTCTCTTGGTGCTGTATCGGAGTTGGTTCAAGCGGTGCATAGTTATGGCGGTTTGGTTTTTCATGATGTCATTAGCCACCGACATGCAGAAAAAGCAGTGGAAGCAGGGGTAGATGGCTTAATTTTGGTAAGTGCTGGGGCTGGGGGGCATGGAGGGACTCTCAATCCAATAGCATTTGTAAATGATGTTCGTACTTTTTTTGATAAGACAATCTTGTTATCGGGTTGTATTTCCAACGGAAAGGATATTGCATCAGCTTTACAGATGGGGGCTGATTTGGCTTATGCCGGCACACGTTTTATAAACACCACTGAAAGCAAAGCCAATGCGGATTATAAAGAAATGATTGTTGAAAGCCAAGCCTCTGATATCGTTTATACGGCAGCTGTATCTGGTGTGAATGCTAATTTTTTGAAGAAAAGTCTAGAAAATGCAGGATTTACAGAGGAGATGCTAAAACATTCAGGAAAAATTGATTTCGGGAAAGAGTTAGATGCTGCTCAGGCAGAGGCAAAAGCATGGAAAACTATTTGGTCTGCAGGGCAGGGGGTTAGTTCGATACACGATGTCGTATCAGTGAAAGAGTTGATTGATACGATGAAGTCGGAATTTAAGACGGCGATAGAGGAACAAGTGCGAAATTTATCGATTTATGGAGCCATGAATCAATAAATGAAAGCCACTTTGGAAAATTCTGCCTAAATTTGTAGCCAAATTTAAATTATAAAATGTGACATGACCACTGCAGATGAATTACTTGGATTACTGAAATTAGAAAAAATAGAGCAAGATATTTTTCGTGGACAAAACTATCAAGCACCTTGGAAAAGGGTTTTTGGAGGACAAGTATTGGCTCAATCGTTGTACGCTGCTTATCAATCGGTACCTGATGAAAGAATGTTGCATTCGATGCATGGGTATTTTATTCTGACGGGGGATATTTCCCTTCCGATTGTCTATGAGGTGGATAGAATCAGAGATGGAGGGAGTTTTACGACAAGAAGGGTAAGTGCCATACAAAATGGGAAAGCGATTTTTAGTATGATTGCCTCTTTCCAGAGTAGGCAATCGGGTATGGAACATCAGGTATCAATGCCCAATGTGCCACCTCCCGATGTGTTAGTGTCCGATTTGACACTTTTGGAGGCTTTCAAAGACAAAGCTCCTGAGTTTTATAAGAGTTTTTCTCACCCCCGACCTATCGAGTTTAGGCCAGTAGAAAAGCTAAATCCTCTTAATCCAACTCCTCAACAACCCTTCAGACACGTTTGGATAAAAGTAAATGGAGAATTGCCAGACGATTTTAGGTTGCATCAGATTATTTTGGCTTATGCCTCTGACTATAATTTGTTGAGTACCGCTACGCTACCTCACCTTGATTCTATCAGAATGGATAAGTTGTTTATGGCAAGTTTAGACCATGCGATGTGGTTTCATAGAGATTTCAGAATCGATGAATGGCTTTTGTTTGCTTTGGATAGTCCGAGTGCCTCGAATGCAAGGGGATTTACGAGGGGGAATTTCTTTAATCAAGCTGGAAAGTTAGTAGCTTCGGTCGTTCAAGAAGGTTTAATTCGGGAAATGAAATAGAAATAATCCATAGTTTTTAAGAAAAACACCCTCTTTTATACTGAAAAAAGGGTGTTTTTTTTATTTATTGTTTGAACTCAATTGAAAATTTGTTTACGATTTAAAAGTATGATACGTTGGTTAGATAATATTTTGCGAAATTAAAATTTGTATTTAAGAAAGAATCGCTTATCTTGTAATT
>CAYUFZ010000109.1:1119-8323 GCA_964444025.1 uncultured Emticicia sp. | reverse complement strand
TTGCCACATCATTCCCGTACACTGGGTCTGATGTGCCTCTTCAATGACAATATCAAAAAGTTGCTTTCCGATTCCGTTGCCCCTCATTTCTTCGGTTACGACAATGTCTTCCAGATAAAGTCTTTTGCCTTTCCATGTAGAATATCGATAGTAATAAAGAGCAATTCCTTGAATAATTCCATCAATTTCTGCCACAAAACAACCAAAAACTTTGTCGTCGCCAAATCCATCTTTCAGCATCATTTCGGGAGTGTTTGTGACTTGATGTGGCTCTTTTTCATAAACCGCCAATTCATAAATCAGTTCAAATACTCGATTTACGTCGTTTTTTTCAAATTTTCTAATCTTAATAGTCATTATATTTATTAATTGTGATGATATTTTTCCCAATTATTTAAGGTAAGTAAGAAATCATTTGGTAATTCTGTATCAAATTGCATCCATTCTTTGGTACTTGGGTGGATGAATCCCAACGTTTTGGCATGGAGGGCTTGCCTTGGTATCATTTCAAAACAATCGTCAATAAATTTTTTGTAATTTCCCGAATTTTGTCCCCTCAAAATTTTATTGCCTCCATAGTCAGCATCATTAAATAAAGGATGCCCCAGGTATTTCATGTGTACCCGAATTTGGTGGGTTCTTCCAGTTTCTAAATTACATTGAATTAGCGACACATATTTATAGTCTTTTAATACCTTGTAATGGGTAATAGAATCTTTCCCATGAGTACCATCTTCAAAAACATCGCATATTTTTCTGTTTTTCAAACTTCTCCCAATATGCTTATGGATTGTGCCGGTATTTTCTTTGGGTACGCCCCAAATAATGGCATAATAGGTTCGCTCAATGCTGTGGTCAAAAAATTGTTTGGCTAAATGTGTCATGGCAAAATCGGTTTTAGCAATGACCAACAGCCCCGAGGTATCTTTGTCGATTCGGTGTACCAAACCTGGTCGAATTTCTCCATTTTTGTGCGTTGGTAAGTGCTGAAAATGATACACCAATCCATTTACTAAAGTACCTGACCAATGACCTACCGCTGGGTGTACCACCATGCCAGCAGGTTTATTGACAATCAGAAGGTCGTCGTCTTCATACACAATATTTAAGAAAATATTCTCTGCTAGGAGTTCATAGTTTCTGGGTGGACGAGGCAAAGAAAAGGTAATGACATCCAATGGTTTGACTTTATAGCTTGCTTTGGCTATTTTACCATTAACCTTAATCGCCTCTGCATCGATTGAATTTTGAATTTTATTTCTCGATACATTTTTGGTGAAATGAGGCAAATACTTATCCAATCGCATGCTTATCTGTCCTTTATCAACGACAATTCTTTGATGTTCGTACAGCTCATCATCTTCCTCTTCAGGGTTTTCAACCGCCTCATTTTCTTCGCTTAACATAGAATGGTTTGCTTTTTATTCGATTTTATTAAAACTATTTTAAATTTATCTTCTATTTTTGAACAAATTTACAAAAAATGGATGAAAAAGCTATAATTACAAGTTTCGAGAAAAAATATCTAATGTTGCCATCTCCGCTACAATCTTTTGAAGAAGAGCTTTTCCTTAGCAAAAATATTAAGGTTTATTTGAAGAGAGATGACTTGATTCATCCAATCATTTCTGGAAATAAGTGGCGAAAAATAAAAGGAAATTTATTGCATTTTTTAGGTGGGGGGTATGAGAAAATCGTCACTTTTGGTGGGGCATATTCCAATCATATTTATGCGGTTGCGGCGGTTTGTGGATATTTAGGAATAAAATGTGAGGCATTTATTCGAGGAGATGAACTGACTGAACTTTCGTCGCCTACTTTAAAATTTGCCGCTGATGCAGGAATGAAACTCCATTTTGTTTCGAGAACCACATATAGAGAATTGAGAGATACTGGAGCTTCACATCCATTGTTGGCTTCTCAGGTGGGGGCATTCGTGCTGCCCGAGGGGGGAACGAGTCCTTGGGCTTTGTCGGGTTTTTCTGATTTTTATAATGAAATCTTAACACAATTAGGTGCTGTTCCCGACTATATAATCGTTCCTTTGGGGAGTGGCGGAACCCTTGCCGGATTGGTTTCTCAGTGTCCATCACACGCAACTATTATAGGAATTTGTGTCTTGAAGGGGGCTTACTATTTGTTAGAGGAAGTAAATAAACTTTTGAAAAATAGCAATTTACCCAAAGCCTCGTTTGATATTCAATGGGATTTTCATCAGGGAGGATATGGGAAGTCAACAACAGCCTTAACCGAATTTATTCATGAATTTAATTCCAAACATTTGAATCTGACAATCGAGCCGATGTATTCCGCAAAAATGATGTTTGCTTTTTATGAACATTTGATACAAAAAATTCCGAATGGCTCTTCTGTTTTATTGGTTCATACAGGAGGGCTCAGACAAGCGTATTGAGGTACTAATCTAATTTTAATCGACTAAATGTTATTTTTTTTAGATAAAATGTTAGATTTGTAATCCGAACGTTTTACTAAATAAACAATGAAATTTGCTTATCCTAAAAAACTTACCATGTTTTTTTCACAGGAGTATGTTATTTTAATAATATACTGCTTGGCAGCTATTGTGATAGCCGCTCAACATTATTTGCATGATAGTTTTAATAATTTTAAAATTTTTCGTGCTTCTACTGCCCACCTTTTGGCGGGTAAAAACTTGCATTTGGAGTATCCAGCAGAATATTTTGATTTGTTTTTGTATCATCCTACTTTCGCTGTTTTATTTGCTCCTTTCACCTTTATTCCGACTTGGCTCGGCATGATACTCTGGAATTCTTTTACGGCAATCACGCTATTTTATGCCATTAGGGCTCTTCCAATTCCTTTTCATTCAAAGGTTTTTGTTTGGTATTTTGTATTCATAGAATTGACCACCGCTCTACACAATTTACAAACAAATCCGCTCATAGCTGCGTTGATATTGTTGGGTTTTTCTTTGATGGAATTTAATCACCGAATCAGGGCGGCTATTGTATCTGCTTTGGCTTTTTTTATCAAAGGATATGGTGGCATTGTGGCGGTGTTGTATTTGTTTTATCCCAAAAATCTGATAAAAAATGGCGTGGTCTATCTCATCAGTTTTATGTTTTTTGCTATTTTACCAGGTTGGCTGATTGGCTTTCATCAACTCCCCAGACTATATGAAGAATGGCAGCTGTTGTTGTTGCAAGACCATCAAGTCAATTATGGGGTTTCTCTTATCGGAATGATGCATGCTTTTTGGGGTGATATTTTTACGGTTTTTGAGATTCAGTTGTTTGGCCTTTTTTGTTTGGGATTGATGTGTTGCTATCTATTTTTGTCAAAAAATTATATCAATTCTGTGATGCGATTGGCAATGGTTTCTTATCTGATGATGTGGGTCATTCTTTTCAATCATGCGGCAGAGTCCAATACGCATATCATTTCGGTTTGTGGTGTGGCATTATGGTATATCGTGAGTCCAAAAGATAGATTAAGTTTGGGCTTATTAATTTTCGTACTGGTGCTGACTTCCTTGTCGCCGACGGATATTTTTCTGGTTTGGATTCATCTGCATCAACTGATTTTACTAAAAAAAATAGAAATTCCCAATGTTTAAAACTATCGACATCGTATTGCCTTGTTATAACCCTGATGTTTTTGGCTGGGAAAATATAATATTGCAAAATATCAATGCTCTAAAAGCAGCATTTCCGAACTTGGATTTTACTTTAATTTTGGTAAATGACGGCTCTACCACTTTTGTTGCTACTGAAAATATTGAATTTTTGAAACAAAATATTGCCAAAATGACATATATTTCCTATTCTATGAATCAAGGGAAGGGTTTCGCTCTAAGAAAAGGAATTGAAAGTTCAACAGCGGATTTAATCGTTTATACGGATGTTGATTTTCCCTTTGAATTGATATCGGTTCAATTAATGCTTGAAAAATTACTTCAAGGAAAAGATATCGTCATAGGAGAGCGTCAATTTTCTTACATTCATAACTTGAATTTTTATCGTAAAATTCTCTCTTCTGGCTCGCATTTTTTCAATGATTTTATCTTGAGAATCCCTTTTACTGATACACAAGGTGGCTTGAAGGGCTTTAACCAAAAGGGAAAAGAAATTTTTTTACAAACCAAAATAAATCGTTATCTCTTCGATACGGAATTTATTTTGAGAGCCTACATTACCAAAAAAATGTCTTTTGGCACTGTTCCTTTGACCCTGAAAGAGGGAATTATTTTGTCGGGAATGGGGCTAAAAGTCATCAAAAAAGAATTTTTGAACATTCTGTATTTGCTGAAATTAAGATATTTAGGATAAATCTGATGAAAAAATACGTATTCTTAACAATAGACTTGGAGGAGTTTGATATTCCCGAAGAATTCAATCAGGCGGTGGATTTTGATACGCAAATGAGTGTTTCCTCGGCTGGAATGGAAAAATTATTGTCAATTTTTGATAAGTATCATATACAAACGACTATCTTTTGCACGGCAAATTATGCTCAAAACAATCCTCAGCAAATTCGTAAAATCGTAAATGCTGGACATGAATTGGCTTCGCATGGTTTTTTTCATTCCACTTTTGAGCCAAATGATTTGCTTAAATCCAAACAAAAATTAGAAGAAATAGCAAATACCAAAGTATCGGGTTTTCGCATGCCTCGATTGAGGCCAGTCAATTATGATGCCTTGATTGCCGCTGGATATACTTATGATTCTTCATTAAATCCTTGTTATCTGCCAGGAAGATACAATCATTTGGACAAATCTCGGGTTTTGTTTAAGTATAAAAATTTTAAAATTCTGCCAACATCTGTAAGTAAATATTTAAGAATCCCTCTGTTTTGGTTGGGCTTTAAGAATTATCCCTTCTTTTTTTATGAATTTTTGGCAAATAAAACCGTTGAGCAAGACAAATACTTGAATTTATATTTTCATCCATGGGAATTTGAGGATTTGAGAGCTTATCAATTGCCTGAATATATTAAAAAAATCGATAACCAAGCGTTGATAGAGCGATTAGAGAAATTAATTCAATCGCTTCAAAAAAACAATTGTATCTTTGTGAGTATCGAAAAATATTTAAGTTTACAAGCATGAAAATTCAAGTCCTAAAAGATGCCTCTGCATTGGCTGACTTTGCAGCTCAAGAAATAATTAATTTGGTTAAAAATAAACCTCATGCAACACTTATTTTGACCTCAGGCGACACGCCTATTCAAACTTACCAAAGGATTGTCGCATTGGCAAATCCCGAAGATTTTAGAAATATTTTTGTGGTTGGATTGGACGAATGGGTGGGGATTCCTAGCACAAGTGAGGGGAGTTGTCGTTTTATTGTGGAGGAGAATTTATTAAAACCTTTGCAAATTTCGGAATCGCAATTTACTTTTTTTGATTCAATGAGCCATGACCTCGAAAGTGAATGTAAACGGGTAGATGAAATTTTATTTAGCAGGGGAGGGGCAGATTTAATGCTTGTAGGTGTGGGACTCAATGGTCATATTGGTCTAAATGAACCCGGCACAAGTTTTGATTATTATTGTAATGTGTCCAATTTGGCGGAAATGACCATTTCGACTGGCCAAAAATATTTTCAGTCATCCACAGCACTCACCCAAGGCATAACGGTAGGTTTGAAGCACTTATTGGAAGCCAAAATGGCAGTATTATTGGCAAGTGGCTTGAAAAAAGCGACTGTAATCAAACAAGTAAATGAAGATGAACCAAATGTAGATTTTCCGGCTACGGTTTTCAAATTACACCAAAATGGCTACATTTGGCTCGATGAAGCTGCCGCTTCTTTGCTTTAAAGGGTTTCAATAATAATATTGTGGTTGGTATAAATACAAATATCAGCCGCAATTGTCAATCCCTCTTGAACCATTTCCTGAGCAGAAAGTTGGCTGGCATGTTTTTTTAGAGCAATGGCTGCAGATTGTGCATACATACTTCCAGAACCAATGGATGCAATTTGATTATCGGGTTCTAAGACATCTCCCGTTCCTGAAATAATTAGCATTTCCTCGGAATTGGCAACAATCAACATCGCTTCCAATTTTCTCAAATATCTATCTGTACGCCAATCTTTTGCCAGTTCGATAGCAGCTCGCTTCATATTTCCACCAAAAGCGTTTAATTTCTCTTCAAATCGCTCAATCAACGTAAAGGCATCGGCTGTTGAGCCTGCAAAGCCTGCCAATATTTTTCCTCCATACAATTTTCTTACTTTTCGAACATTACTTTTGGCAACGGTATTTCCCATTGTGGCTTGCCCATCAGCTCCTAAAGCAACCTTCCCATGATGAATTATCCCCAAAACGGTTGTAGAATGTATTTTTTCCATGATTAATATTGTTTTTAAAAAAATAATGCCACACTGTCAAGCATGGCATTAGTCGTATCTATGAGAATCCCTTAAACTAATAATTTGTAAGGTTCTTCTAATAACTCTTTGAGTGTTACCAAGAAAGCTGCTCCACTTGCACCATCTACTACACGGTGGTCGCAAGTCAATGTAACTTTCATGATGTTCGTAGCATAAAACTGACCATTTTTGACAGCCACAGTTTCTTTAATACCTCCAACCGAAAGAATACAAGATTCATTTTTAGGGTTATTGATAATCGAAGTAAACTGCTCGATTCCAAACATCCCCAAGTTACTGACTGTAAATGTATTTCCTTCCCAATCTTTTGGTTGCAATTTTCCATTTTTTGCTTTACCACCTAAGTCTTTGGTTGTAGCGGCCAAAGTGGATAACGATAATGTATCAGCAAATCGGATTACCGGCACAACCAATCCTTCTGGAATTGCCACTGCCATTCCAATATGAACGTGTGCATTTCGACGAATATGGTCATCTCTCCAAGAAGAGTTGATATTCGGGTGTTTTTTCAATGCTACACCACACGCCTTTAATACCATATCATTGAACGATATTTTCACCGGAGAAGCCTGATTCATTACCTCACGAGCTTGAATAGCTTTATCCATGCAAATTTCCATCGTTAACTGGAAGTCCACCGCACTGCTTTGAGACTCTGCCAAACTTCTTGCAATTGCCTTTCTCATTTGAGTTAAGCCAATTTCCTCAAAGCTTTCTACGCCATTGGCAATCATTATCTGTGAGCTTGTCGAAGCCACTTCTTTGGCTTTTGGTACGAAATTATCAACATCTGATTTGATGATTCTTCCGTTTTCGCCACTACC
>CAYUFZ010000109.1:0-1109 GCA_964444025.1 uncultured Emticicia sp. | reverse complement strand
GCAATATCATTCAATTGGATACCTTTTTCGGCTGCCAATTTTTTTGCCAAAGGAGAAGCTAAAATTCTGCCATTGTTGGCATGATTTGAAGTACCGACTGGAGGAGTCGAAGCCTTTTCTTCTTTAGGAGCTTCAGGAGTAGGAGCCGATTTTGGCTTTTCTGCTGCTACTGGAGCTACACTCGTATTATTTGCGGCATCGATAATGGCTAGATAATTAGCCCCTTCTTCTCCGACAATCGCAATAATTGAATTTACTTTCGCAGCTTTTCCCGTTTCTACTCCAATATATAATAAAGTACCATCTTCATAATTCTCAAGCTCCATGGTCGCTTTATCGGTTTCGATTTCGGCTAAAATATCGCCAGATTTTACTTTATCTCCAACTTTTTTCAACCAAGCATGAATGACACCTTCTGTCATGGTATCACTGAGAAGCGGCATTGTGACAGCTTTTGCTTTGATACTCGATAGGTCAACAGATGGCGAAGAAACCACAGCCACAGGAGCTTCAGATACCACAGGAGCAGGAGAGCTTGCAGGAGCAGAGTTGCCACCTAAAAGTGCCTGAAAATCTTCACCCGGCTTACCAATAACAGCGATAATTGCATCTATCGGAACCGCTTGACCCTTTTCGACACCGATATAAAGCAAAGTTCCATCATAATAGGACTCCATGTCCATGGTTGCTTTATCGGTTTCAACTTCAGCTAAAATATCGCCTGATTTAACAACATCACCAACTTTTTTATTCCATGCCGCTATTACACCTTCTGTCATGGTGTCGCTCATTTTGGGCATTCTGATTACTTCTGCCATTTTATTATATTTGCTTAGATTTTAGTTAGAATCATTCAAGCGAACAAACGCTTTATTATCAATAATTGCTTTAAAACTTATTTGTTTGAACAAAAAATAATTTCCGCTACAAAAATAATCCTTTTTGTTCAATTTCAAACTTTATCTGTTAATTGTTGATTTTTAATATTGCCATAAACGCATCTTGTGGCACTTCGACTGTTCCGATTTGACGCATTCTTTTCTTTCCTTTTTTCTGTTTTTCCAATAATTTTCGTTTTCTCGAAATATCCCCTCCATAACATTTGGCGG
>CAYUFZ010000108.1:877-8354 GCA_964444025.1 uncultured Emticicia sp. | reverse complement strand
TATCTTGGCAAAAAATGATAGTACAGGAGCATACCATGTACGAATTGACCCAAATAACCCTCGAAGCCTCTATGCCACTTTATGGCAAGCGTATAGAAATGCACACAGCATGAGCAGTGGAGGAAAAGGCAGCGGACTTTATAAATCGGTAGATGGTGGAGACACTTGGGTATGCCTCAACGAAAAACCAGGAATGCCTAAAGGTTTACTTGGAAAAATCGGAATAACGGTATCTCCAGCAAATTCTGATAGGCTTTATGCCATGATTGAAAATGCCAAAGGTGGACTTTATACTTCTTTTGATGCTGGGGAGCATTGGACATTGGTAAATGACAATAAAAACCTATGGCAAAGACCTTGGTATTACATGAATCTTCAAGCTGACCCTCAAAACGAAAATGCTTTAATCATTCTTAATGTGAATGCCTTTAAATCGACAGACGGAGGAAAAACCATACGGATGCTAAAAGTACACCACGGCGATACACATGATGTTTGGATTAACCCAAAAAATAACAAAAATTTCATCATCGGAGATGATGGAGGAGCAGAAGTAACATTCAATGACGGAGAAACATTTTCTGACATAGATATACCGACAGCACAATTTTATCATGTTCATCTTGACAACGATTTCCCTTACAATGTATATGGCTCTCAACAAGACAACTCAACTGTTCGAATCGCTAGCAGAACAGATGCTTATTCAATCGGAATGAGAGATTGGTATCCAGTAGCGGGAGGCGAGTCAGGCTATATTGCCATACATCCAGATAATTCGAAAATTACTTTTGGAGGCTCGTACGATGGCTACATGACCAAATTAAATGTTGCAAATAATCAGGAACAAAACATCATGGTTTATCCTGAAAACAACATGGGTCACACATCTGCAGAAAAAAAATATCGTTTTCAGTGGACTTATCCAATTTTATTTTCACCACATGACAAAACAAGATTATATGCAACCTCGCAGTTTGTTCATGTATCGCATGATTATGGTCATTCATGGGAAACCATTTCCCCTGATTTGACAAGAAACGACCCAAAAACTACGGGTGCAACTGGAGGGCCTATCACTTTAGACCAAACAGGAGCTGAAATCTATGCAACCATTTTTGCATTGGCAGAATCTCCGATTGAGAAAGGAGTTCTTTGGGCAGGTTCGGACGACGGCTATATACATATAAGCAAAGATAATGGAAAAAATTGGTCAAATGTAAGTATTCCAACAACTTTATTGGGAGATTTTGCCCTAATTAGCATCATACATCCATCAGATTTCGACAAAGGTAAAGCATATATTGCGGCTACTCGATATATGTGGGGAGATAGAAAACCATACTTATTTAAAACCAACGATTATGGAAAAACTTGGGTAAGTATTAGCAAAGGAATACCAGAAGATGAATATACAAGAGTTGTCAGAGAAGACCCAAACAAAGCTGGATTATTATATGCTGGTACTGAAAGAGGCATTTATGTATCCTTTGATGATGGAGACTCATGGAATCCATTAAACCTAAACTTACCAATCAGTCCTATCAGAGATTTACAAATTCATAAACGTGACATGGACTTGGTAGTTGCCACACATGGAAGAGCATTTTGGATTTTGGATGACGTAAGCCCACTGCACGAAATCAAAGATAAAAAAATCAATGATTCACATCTTTTCAAGCCAAGATTTTCGTACCGTATGCAAGGCGGAGATGCAGGAAGACGAGGAACTCCATCGAATGAAGGACAAAATGCTCCCAATGGCGTATTGGTCAATTATTATCTAAAGTCAAGCACCAAAGAAGAAATTAAACTTCAATTTTTGACTATGAATAATGACACCATTGTTACTTATTCAAGCAAAAAAGATGTCAAAGGAGAAGAAATTAAAGAATCGAAAGATTTTTACGAAGACTCAGAGGCAAAAAAACCAAACATCTTGAGCAACAATGAGGGATTCAATAGATTTGTATGGAATATGCGATACCCAGATGCAACAGAAATCAAGGGGGAGAAATCGCCTATGTGGGCAGGAAGCTTAACAGGTCCAAAAGTTGTTCCAGGTAATTATAAAATTCGATTGATAATTGGAAATAAATTGGTAGGAGAAGAAATTGCCGAAATCAGAAAAGACCCAAGAAACGAAGCAAGCGATGCTCATTTGAAAGAACAATTTGATTTACTATTAAAAATCCATAAAAAATTGGATGAAAACCATAAATCTATCAATCAAATTCGAGAAATAAATAAGGCTGTTACGGATTACATGAAATCAGTAAAAGACACAGCCATGATTGCCAAATTTCAAAAAATCACCAAGCCTATGCAAAAGAATTTAGAAGAATTGGAGCAATCATTGGTACAAAACAAAGCGAAAGCTACCCAAGACTTATTAGCCTATCCAATTCGATTAAACGACAAAATTGCAGGGGTTGCAAACGTAGTTTCGAGTGCCGATACCCAACCGACCAAAGGTTCGTATGACGTAATTGACGATTTATCTAAAAAGATGGAAATAACAACTTCCAAACTTAAGAAAATCATCGATGAAGACGTACCTGCCTTCAATAAGTTAGTCCTGGAGAACCAACTACCAGCTATCAACGTAGAAAAGAAAAAGGATATTAACTAAAATTAATAAAGGAGGCTTAGGCCTCCTTTATTATCAATTACACCCTCCAACTTCAGCCTTAAACACTACCCCACTATCTGCAAGAAATCCAGGAGATAAAGTGATGGCAGCCGCAGAATAGGAAGAAACAACATTTCCCGTAATCTTATTCATTGCTGTTATTTTTCCAGAAATGCTTTTAGCCTGTTTGACAAACACCCCTGTATTCACATTATCGGAATCTGTCAACACAACCGAATCAAGACAATTCCCCTCCGACACCATTACCTGTATTTCTTTGCCAGAGCTTTTACAAGTACCATCTACACAATAGACAGTATAAACAGTCGTCATGCTGATTGTTGTCGTAACGAAAGAAGCAGATGTACTCAAAATATTTGGGGTTGGATTAGCTATATCTGGAGCAGTCCAAAGATAAGTTAAATTGGAAGCACAGCCAGAAGCCGACAAAGTTGTTGTCCCGCCCAAACTAACAACAGACGGGTTTGCGTTTACTAAGGTTGGGTTTTGTAGAACAGTACAAGCTTGCGTAACAATTTCAATCGGATAATCTTCGGTTTCGCCGGTGGACAAATTATCATCACAAGCAGACAAGGTATTTTTACTAATTCTGATTCTTAGACGAGTAACCCCATCCAACGCATTATTGGGGATATTAATTGAGCTAGAGGAAGCAAGCGTTCCGACCGAAACCGAACTGATTAATTCGCCAATATCGTTGAAATCGCCATCGTGATTGAGGTCAATCCATATAGATTTCACATAAGTATCCAATTGATTGACCGATAAAGTACAAGAGGAAGCTACCCCTTTTACGATTTTCATTGGGCGAGTATTTACGAGAGAATATCCTCCTTCCTGCCAACCCGAATTGACAGACAAACTATTGCCATCTAGCACCAAAGAATTAATATATAAGCTTCCTGAAGTAGTATTGGGAATACAATATGAGATATTATTCCTAGAATAATTGAACTTAATAAATTTTTCGACCAATCTTGCATAAGTCGCCTGATTATAAATAGCCACCTCAGAATTAACCCAAGAAGCATCCGCAGCGGTGTTGAAATCTAAATATGACTTTTCTTTGGGTTGGTTTGCTGGAGGAGATAATGACGCATTTCCGCCATCCGCTACATAGCTTTGGTCTGCTCCACAAACTAAAAATCCAGGAGGAGGTCCGATTTTTCCCGTAGCTAAACCATCATATACAGTGCCATCGCCAAACCATACATGATATATTTGACTGACAGAATTTTCAGCACCCTCCTCACCCATATTACTTAAATAGACCTTATTTAGTGGATTTACCCCATGTAAATAATTCAAGAATCCAAGTGAGTATTTAATAGCATTTTGAAACAATAAAGCCTTATACGAAACAAAGTGGTTACTATTAAATGTGTAGTTGCCCATAAACGCCCGATAAGCATCATTTTTGGCTAAAAAATTCGGAAGATTGTCATTTCCAGAATCAATTGAGCTTTTATAGGCAGAAATTATCGCATTAGCGACGGTCGCATTGACACCAGGTAAGGTCGCATACTCCAAAAGAGCATCTTGATAGGTAGTCTCATATTCATAAGCATAATTCCACTGAACCAAATGTAGATTCATATAATTAGATTCGACAATTGTTTTATAGACATCTAGCCCTGTCAATTTATACAAATACACCGCAGCACTTACTTTTAAAGCATAATTCCTATCATAGCTTCCAAGCAAACCATCCACATCAGCACTGGCATATCCAGCATTGGAGAAAGTCACATTGGGGTGACTTATAGCCCAATTAAAAGCATTTATAGCTGCATTTTTCAAAGTTTGTGCATAAGTATAGGTCGATGGAAACATCTGATAAACACTCGCAGCATGAGAAAGCATGGAAGCAAATGTCAGACTTGAGGTAGTGTTTGCAGGAGCATATCTTCTAGCAACCATAGAGGCACTGGCAGGAGAAGTTTCGTTATAGGACATAACACTGACTTTAGACAAAACAGAACCATCGGATAATTGCATTTTTAATAGCCAATCTGTTTCGACTTTTAATTCATCTAAAATATCAGGAAGAGAATTGCCCGATTCTGGAATATTTGAATCATCTCCCCAATAATTAGGTTTCTCTAAATACGCATAAATGAGGTCATGGACAGCAGGATAGGCAAAGTTGACATATTTATTGTAATCTCCTGCATCGTGCCATCCACCCGAAAGATTCTCTGAGGTGGAAACAACAGGATTTGAGGCAGCCCGACAATCCAAATCTTGCTCAGAATTCAAGTGACAAGCCCCATCGTGCCTTAGACCTGAATAGGTCTCTGCTTTGGCAACCCCACACCTTTGAAAATAAAGAGCCTTCACTGCCTTAACTCCCAGATTGGCATATACTTCCTCATGAATTGTAAAATGATAAGATTTGATATTTAATCCAGCATCATAAATGTAGTAATTCCCAGGAGTTTTTAGCCCAGAAAAATCAAACCACCAAGCATAATCTCCAGAATTGGAATGAACAGCTCCGTTGCCCCATTGCTGTAATGTACCCCAAAATACACTCACATTATCAGCAACCCTCTTTACCTCATATTTCAAATTTCCGGTAGATGGCAAAAAACTATCGGGGGCATTGAATCCAATAGATGCCTTGCTAATCACGGCAATTTTTTTATCATTTAAGCGATAGCCAAACTGGTCTATCTTTATGTGTGAATCAAATTCTGGCAAATTATTTTGATTAACATTGACTTGTATTGAGGCGTTTTGGGATACACAGCTTCCTGACGAACAAGTAGCATAATACGTTTTGGTTTGTGTTGGCGAAACTATCTTCGTCAATCCTGTACCTAAATTATCCGACCAAGTAACTATATTTGGAGCAACACATCCACTTGCCGACAAAGTGCTACTTGCTCCAGAAGAGATGTTCACTGGATTGGCCGACAAAGCTGGCATATTAGGCGTAATACATGAACTGTTGACCGTAATTGTCTGCTCCAAAGAAGTATTTCCAACCTGACATTGAGAGGATTTGCTTTGACATTGAACGGTATAGTTTGTCGTTACTTGTGGAGAAACAACTATTCCAGAAGCACTTTCCCCAGTACTCCACACATAGGTTAATGTCCCACAACCACTGGCACTCAAACTGACACTTTCTCCTGCATTGATTGTTTGTTTGTTTGTATTAATGATTGGTTTAACAGCTATAAAAGTATTCAATTCATATTGTTTTACAAAATCCCAAATCACCTGCGAAGCATTTATTTGTCCTGAAGATGCCAAAGTAGGCCATGCGTGTCCCAAGCCCTTGACAGCCAAAAGAATTACTTCCTTATCTGCTGTATTGTCGCAAAATGTTAGTTTATCTGTCTGAGTATTGTTCCAATTGGAGAGAGAAGAATAATTTTGTGTGCCACAATTTTTTTGAGAGAACTCAGACTCCGCCCATACATAAGCAGGAGGCGAACTTGGAGGATAGGGTAAAACTGGAAAATCCACACCACTATTGGTATCTGCTGTTCCGTGAATATGTAAGAGTGGTATTTTTTGAGCATTAGTAAGGGCAGTCAGAAAGTTATTTCCACCTGACCAATCTTGTACTAGGCCAGAAACGGGTGCAATAGCAGCAATTTTATCACTACGTTTAACTCCAACTAAAAATGCCATGTTCCCTCCACTTGAATGTCCTGTGGCATATACTTTGTTTCGATTAATGCCATAATGTTCATAAAAATAAGCTATTAAATCATCAACAAAAGCCAAATCGTCATTGGCATTTGATGGATTATCAAATCTATAACTAAATATTTTACTGTTCCAAAAAGCGGCATTGATGGCTGCATCAGGATACACTACCACGAAATTGTTGGCATCTGCAATTCCGTCGAATCCAGTTACTTGTCTGATGCCATCACCTGTCCCTCCATCACCATGAAATACTATCAATAATGGTAAATTACACGAAACATTGGGCGGTAAATGATAAGTAAAAGTTCTTCCCACCGAATTATACCCTTGTGGCAGGGAAAAGCTGTTTGTTACTCCTAGTATATTTGAATTAGCAAGCCTACTACTGGGCTTTTGTGCATATAATATATCAACAAAAATCGCTAGAAAAAGTATTATTTTTTTCATTATTTCATCTATTTTTGGTTCTTATTGTTCGGGTATCAATTTTTTCTTCTATATTTTAAATTATTCTCATCTATATTTTTATAAAGCTCTGTGCCATTGTTGTTTGAAAGCTTTCCATGCGTGGTATTTGATAAATTTTGTTTTGAAGAAGCATTTAGCAAAGCGTTTGAACTTGAGATTGACCCTTGCATTGTATTGACCCTCTGTTTTCCATAAACTTCAGGGTTCAAATATTTTCCTTGATTTTCTTTTTCTTTCCATGATTCAACAATTATTGGGTTCGCTTTTGCCCAAACATCATTACGAATACCACTCACCTGCCAACTTATTTCTACATTTGGCAGACTCGATTGAATCAAGAATTTATTATTCTTGATTTTTTCAATCACAGCCACCATAGAGAGCTTTCCAATGGGAGTTAGTTGATATTTAAAATCTTTATTCAATGCTTCAAAATAGGCGGGCAATTCTACCCAAGCATATCCCTCTAAATCTGTCACTATATTTCCACTGTAAATATTTGTCATTTCGGGACTTTCCACAAAACCATGAATCAGATATTTATGGGTAGGGTCTTGCGGGTGGTCAATTTTAAATGTTCCTCCAGACTTAGATAAATTTCCATTAATATGTACATTTCCATTAAAATAGCCTGCATAAGAATTCGTTAAGGTCGGGACATACGAATAAATTCCATAAACCGTACCCGAT
>CAYUFZ010000108.1:0-867 GCA_964444025.1 uncultured Emticicia sp. | reverse complement strand
ATTTTGTACCACTTACGTTCGCAACAATTGCTGCCGCATAATTATTATTTGCGGAATTGTCTAAATAAACACTCGAAAAAAGTCCAACTTGGGTTCCCGAAGGACTCTGGCTGGAATTTGTAATATATGCACCATAGGAATTATTATTACCAACGGAATAAGCATCTAATACGCCACCATACACATTTGAGTTGTCTAGCGTATTGTAGCTATATGCACTTCCTCTGATGCCTAAGATAGTAGAATAACCAGATGGTTTTTTATCAATTGTTGCCGTAAATTCACCCCCCACAGCTCCAGATGTATTTTCATTGAAGGCAATCCCCGATACTCCCACCGATTTTGCTTCATGAAATGTGTCGTTTGAAGCAACTCCTTCAATACCAACATTACGATAGGTACTCCTCCCTAAAGCCGATCCACTTACGCCTATTCTTTCATAGGTACTCAGAGTATCATCGGCATTATTATTCATCCCCAACACAGAAATCATTGAATTTGCGGAGCGTCCATTTACTTTTGAAACAAGCCCATATATTTCGTTTACTCGAGTGGTATCATTTTGGATTCCTAAATTTAGAATATTTATACCAATTTTACTTTCAGTTGATTTTGCCCCCAACACTTTAAATACGCCTGCCGTACTGGTAGCAGCCTCTGCCCGTGAAGCAAAATACCCCCCAATGGATGGCCCTTTTCCTACATTATCCGAGTATCCCATATTCCCTATGACAGAATATGAGTTTTTGGCAAACGTGGCAGAATATGCTCCAACTTTCAAGTTATCGGTACTGACTGTATCCGTATTGGCACCATTAATGGCATAGATTCCATAATCCGTTTGACTAGATTTTCCGGCTAATTCAA
>CAYUFZ010000107.1:0-8534 GCA_964444025.1 uncultured Emticicia sp. | reverse complement strand
TGTTCCTTTTAGAAATGAAGCCATTGTTCTGGATATGTCGATGTCGCAGTATTCAAATTGCTCGAAATGAAATATTATCTCAATTTCAAGAAAAAGACATTGTATTGTTGCATGGCATTACGGGCAGTGGTAAGACAGAAATTTACATAGACTTGATACAACAGGTATTGGAGAGCGGGTCGCAAGTATTGTTTTTATTGCCCGAAATCGCCTTGACAACCCAAATTGTCTTGAGAATGAAGCGAGTATTTGGTGACCGAATGGGTGTATATCACTCGAAATTTTCTGATAATGAAAGAGTAGAAGTCTGGAAAGGAGTATTGGAAGGGCGTTATCAATTTGTGGTGGGTGTACGGTCGGCGGTATTTTTGCCTATGGATAATATCGGTTTGATTATTGTAGATGAAGAACATGAGCCTTCGTACAAACAATACGACCCAGCACCAAGGTATCATGCCCGAGATGTGGCGATTATGTCAGGGTTGAAACAAGGAGCTAAAATTTTACTTGGGTCGGCAACGCCCGCTGTTGAATCCTTCTTTCAAGCTCAAACCGGTAAATATGGCTTGGTAAACCTAAACCGACGCTATGGAGATGCCCAATTACCAGAAATTCGGTTGGTTGATTTGAAAGCAGAAAGAAAAGCTAAAACCATGAGAAACGATTTTTCGAGTGTGTTGTGCAAGCAAATCGAGCAAAATTTACAAAATGGAGAACAAACAATTATTTTTCAGAACAGACGTGGATATGCCCCTTACCTAAATTGTCAGGAATGTAATTGGATTGGAGAATGCAGCCAATGTGCCGTAAGCTTGACTTACCACATGGATTCTAAAGAATTAAGGTGTCACTATTGTGGACATAAAGAAGAAATTCCTAGAAAATGCCCCGTATGCGAGTCTGGGAATGTAAGAACGGTGGGCTTTGGCACAGAAAAGCTCGAAGATGACTTGGTATTGATGTTTGCAGAAGCAAGGGTGCAAAGAATGGATTTGGATACAACCCGTACCAAAAATGCGTATCAAAATATTCTGAATGAATTTGAACAAGGAAATACCGATATCTTGGTAGGCACACAAATGATAAGCAAAGGACTTGACTTTGATAATGTCAGTCTGGTTGGTATTTTTGATGCCGATAGAATGATACATTTCCCAGACTTTAGGGCAGGGGAAAGGGCTTTTCAAATGCTTACGCAGGTGAGTGGACGAGCAGGAAGGCGACAAAAAAGAGGATTGGTTCTGATTCAAACAAATAATGTGACTCAAAGTTTATTGAAAAAAGTAGTTGAAAATGATTATTTGGGCTTTTATAATGAAGAAATTAGAGAAAGAGAATCCTATTTGTATCCACCCTATACGAGGGTCATTTCGATAACAATCAAACATGAACTCAAAGAAAAATCCGAAAAAGCAGCCCAATACCTAACCAATAAATTACTTGAAAAATTAGGCAAATCGAGGGTTTTAGGTCCTGAAAAAGGTATGATTGAACGGGTGAGAAATAAATTTTTATTCGAAATTGTCTTGAAACTCGAAAAAGACAAATTGAACATAAAAGCAGCTAAAAATTATTTGAAAGAGCAAATTGAAGAATTGTATTTGATGAAAGAATTTAGGGGAGTATTTGTCGTGGTAGATGTTGATGCCATGTAATTGAGCTTCTAAGGATATCAATCAATTATAAAATTTGTGTAGTTTTGTAAAACAATCTATTCAAAATATAAACCTTGGTCACTATGAAAAAAAAATTATGGTTAATTGCCATTATTGGGGCATTAACATGCTATGCTTGTCAAAATAAATCAACCAATCAAAACATGAAGATAGAAAAACAATCTTTCGGGAAACTCCCGGACGGACAGGAGGTCTCGTTATACACGCTTAAGAACCAATCAGGAATGGAGTTGAAAATTTCTGATTATGGTGGAATCATCGTTTCTTGGACTGCACCTGACAAAAATGGAAAATTTGACGACATCGTTCTGGGCTGCGATTCTCTGGAGACTTATTTAAAAGGTGTACCTTATTTTGGAGCTATCGTCGGACGATACGGGAATAGAATTGCAAATGGTAAATTTTCATTAAATGGGCAAGAATATACTTTAGCCCAAAACAACGGCAAAAATGCTCTACACGGAGGATTAAAAGGGTTTGATAAAAAAATATGGGCTGTCACAATAGTCGATGGAGATGAGCCTACATTGAAGTTAAGTACGACTTCGGCAGACGGAGAAGAAGGGTATCCTGGCAAATTAGAAGTAGAAGTGACTTACACTTTGCAAAAAGATAATTCATTGAAAATAGACTATCAGGCAAGTACAGACAAACCAACGGTATTGAATTTGACTAACCATAGTTATTTTAATTTAAGTGGGGAAGCGGATGTATTATCGCATGAAGTGGTACTAAATGCACCGAAATTCTTGCCAGTAGATGAAACCTTGATTCCAACAGGAGAATTGAAAGAGGTGAAAGGAACACCTTTTGATTTCACGACGAAACACAGCATTGGAGAAAGAATTAATGATACGACCGATACTCAAATAAAGTTTGGAGGAGGGTACGACCATTGTTGGGTGATTAATGAAAAAGCAGATAAAAAATTACTATTAGCAGCAACGGTACATGACCCTGCTAGCGGAAGACTGATGGAAGTATTGACAACCGAGCCAGCAATGCAATTTTATACTGGTAATTTTTTGAATGGAACGATTGTTGGAAAAAAAGGAGTAAAATATGGAAAACGTTCAGGTTTTTGTATCGAAACCCAGCATTATCCAGATTCTCCAAATAAACCAGATTTTCCTACAACAGTCCTAAATCCAAATGAAAAGTATGAAACAACCACGATTTATAAGTTTTCGGTGAAGTAAAAAAAGGAAATGGCTTTGATTTTTTCAAAGCCATTTCCTTTTTTAGAGATTCTTTAATTGTATAGAAAAAGTATAAAATAGATACCTTTTCTATTTTTACTGAGCTAATCGAAAAAGAAATAATTTCTTATTTGGATAGCTAACTAAATTTTTATTATTTTTCTAAAAAATTGCAAAATTTGAAGCATTTCTATTTTTCAATCCTATTTTTAGTTGCTTTTCAAGCTACTACCGCACAAGTATCAACCAGATACAAGTACTTGGTATTGCTAAAAGATAAACAAAATAGCCCTTATTCAACAGAGATTCCAACGGCTTATTTATCTCAAAAATCAATAGAACGACGCTCCCTACAAGGCATTAAGATAAAAGAAAAAGATTTGCCTCCTAATCCAAATTATGTGCAGGGTCTTGCGAATACAGGTGCGAAAATAATCTACAAATCTAGGTGGATGAATGCGGTCTTGGTGGAGGCAACGGAAGTCCAAAAAAATGAGATACTTAGTTTGAGCTATGTTTCTGGAATTGAGTTTAATAAATCTCTCAAGCAAGCACGCAGCACACAACCCAGAAATAATTCAGCCTCTCTCACGCTCGATTATGGCGATGCAGCGGCACAAATTCATTTGCTGGGAGCAGATTCCATGCACCTAAAAGGATTTCATGGAGAGGGAAAGTTAGTGGCAGTATTAGATGATGGATTTTATAATGCGAATGTAAGTACTTGTTTACAGCATTTATTCTCATCGAAGAAAGTCGTAAAAGTATATGACTTTGTGGATAATGATGCCGAGGTATATGCCCAGGGAGGACACGGAACCCAAGTATTAAGTACGATGGCGGGGTATTTATCGGGTTCTATGGTTTCTCCTGCGTATGGGGCTTCAGTGGCTTTGTTCCGAACAGAAGACATCGGAAGCGAAACTAAGTTAGAAGAGGCAAATTGGTTATTTGCTGCCGAAATGGCGGATAGTCTTGGAGCGGATATTATTACATCGTCGTTAGGATATAGTACTTTTGATATTGATGCGGATAGTTATCAAACATCGGATATGAATGGGCGTACAGCACTTTCGTCAAGAGCTGCGGATTTAGCTGCCACATGTGGAATAGTAGTGGTTATTTCAGCTGGAAACGAGGGAAATTCTACTTGGAAAATTATCACAGCTCCGGCAGATGCTGTCAATGTTTTGGCTGTGGGGGCTGTGACGAGGTCAGGTAGTTATGCCTCTTTCAGTTCAATAGGCAATACGTCAGATGGAAGAACAAAGCCCGATGTAGTGGCGGTAGGAAGTGCAACAGCTCTGTGTAATATTTATGGACAAGCAAGTTTTGGGAGTGGTACTTCTTTTGCTTCTCCTTTGGTGGCAGGGTTAGTGGCAGGATTTTGGCAGGCATATCCTTATCTTACCGCCAAAGAAGTAGTAAATTGTATCAGAAAATCAGGGCATTTATCCAATAATCCGAATATTCAGGTGGGTTATGGCTATGCAAATTTTACGAGAGCTCAGACAGTGGCAGCACAGATGTATGAAATCAATGCCATTGAGCCAAATATGTATTTAATGATGGCAGCTATTTCGCCTTCAGGTGATAAAACAGAATTAATGTTTAAGTTTTCTAATGCCTTACTCCAAAAACAAATCCAATTGACATTTATCAATCAAACTACCAAGCAAATAATATATCAAGAGCAATTTCAGCTAGATACGAATACCTTGACCAAAGTCGCTACCCTAAATAATTTGTCGCCAGACATGTTGTTAAGGATAGAAAACCTTAGCAATAATGAGACATTGAAAATAATCCGTTGGTAACAAATTTCATTTTTCAATCAAAAAATATAAATAAAATTATCTGTTTCCATGAATAAACGAAAAAAAGCCCACGAACTGCCTTCTATGCGGATATGCCCGTAAATTTTTGTAAATTTGCCTCAAATTAACCATAGAAATATTGATGAATTATATACTTTTTGATGATTCAAAACTAAGAAATCAATTAAAGCCATTCACATTTATTAGACCAATCGCAGATATTAGATGTGGCATTTTGACTATTCGTGAAAAATGGGAAAGATATTTGGGGGTAGCTTTGGCTTCGCTAACAGAGGAATATTTGGAAGAAGAAATTAGCCTCTCAACCGGAGAGATAATTTATATCAATGGAGCCGTTTGCCCAAACAAAGAGCTAATAGAGGCGATAAAAAATCTATCATTGGGGAAAGCATTGGTTTACAAAAACTTAATAGTTGCCGTTAAAACGGATACAATCCAATCGTTTCCAATAGATTCTAAATCCTTTGAAAATCAATATTTTGAAGGAAATTTAGTGTCCATAGAACAATTGCCAGATATATTTCTAAAAAATGGCGAACAAATAAAAGCCGATTTTAGATTATTGACAGAAGGGCGAGTTTCTCAGAAAATTACAGACCCTTTTACTCAAATATATGCCGTTGATAATATTTTTGTGGAAGAGGGAGCAAGTATCAAAGCTTGTATTCTAAACGCAGAACAAGGTCCGATTTATATAGGAAAAGATGCAGTTGTGCAAGAAGGTTCCATTGTAATAGGCCCGGTGTGTATCGGAGAACATAGCATGGTGGCTTGGGGAAGCAAAATAAGACCTAGTACAACTCTAGGACCCAATTGTAGAGTGGGAGGTGAGGTAGGAACATCGGTGTTTTTCGGTAATTCCAATAAAGCTCACGATGGATTTTTGGGTGGCTCTGTGGTAGGCGAATGGTGTAATTTAGGAGCAAATTGTAATAACTCAAACCTAAAAAATGATTATACAGAGGTGAAATTGTATAATTATGCCACCAATCAATTGGAAGGAACAGGAGAGTTATTTTGTGGATTATTTATGGGTGATTATACCAAAGCGGGTATCAGTACAATGTTTAATACTGGAACGGTAGTAGGGGTTTCTTCGAACGTGTACGGAGCGGGTTTTCAGGATAAACACATACCTTCGTTTACTTGGGGTGGGGCAGATACTACTTATTTGCCGTATCGATACGAGAAAGCAATTGATGTAATAAATGCTACCATGAAACGAAGAAACAGACAATTATCAGAAAAGGAAGAAAGGATTTTGAAATATATCAATTCTTTGACGTAATTTTCGAAAAAAACAATAGACCGATTAACAACAATCATGCTTTTTAATGAAATCTTAGGCTTGGGGGAAGTAAAACAATCGCTGATACAGTCAGTGAAACAGAATCATGTCGCCCATGCACAATTGTTTCACGGAACAGAAGGGAGTGGAGCTTTGGCTCTTGCTATTGCTTATGCTACTTTTGTCAATTGTGAAGATAAAAATGTAGAAGATGCTTGTGGAAAATGCCCTAATTGTTTGAAAATGAGCAAATTGGCTCATCCAGATGTAAGTTATATTTTTCCAACCGCCGGAGGAAAAGCTGTCATTTCCGAAAATTTCATGTCTCAGTGGAGAACATTTGTCAAAGATTCGCCTTATGGAGGTTTGTCGGATTGGCTTCACTTAATTGGTGTCAAACAAGGCAATATTCCAGCAGAAGAGTCAAGGCAATTGATACAAAAATTATCTTTAAAATCGTATGAGGGTGCTTATAAAATTGTCATTATTTGGAAGGCTGAATACCTGAATATTGCCGCAGGAAATGCCTTGCTTAAGCTTTTAGAAGAGCCCCCAGAGCAAACGTTGTTTTTGTTGGTTACGAACGAATCGGAGAAACTTCTCACTACCATTGTTTCTCGTACTCAGAGGGTCGCAATAAGGAAGTTTAATGACTCAGAAATTTTTGATTATTTAATAAAAAAATACCTAATTCCTTTCGATAGAGCCAAACAAATTGCATATTTGGCAGACGGAAACATGAATTATGCCATCGAAATTGCCCTTAAAACAGACGATAATCAACATCAGTGGTTTGCTGAATGGATGCGTAAAGCGTATGTTTGTGAGGTAGATAAGCTCTTACAATATGCCGACGAATTTGATTCTAAAGGAAAGGAGTTTCAAAAATCAATGCTTGAATATGGCTTGAATATTTTTCGAGAAATTTTCTTGCATCTGAACGGAGGCTCTGAGTTAATAAGATTGGAAGGAGATGAACTGATATTTGTTCAAAAGTTCTCCAAAGTGGTACATTCATTCAATTTGGAAAAAATATGCAATGTGTTCACCGATGCTTATTTTCATATAGAACGCAATGGTAGGGCAAAGATTATTTTTTTAGATATGTCTCTGGCGATTTGGTCATTGATGAAAAAGTAAAAGATATTATTAATATTTGGTATGAAAATAAAAATAGGTACTCGTGGAAGTAAATTGGCTCTTTGGCAGGCATATTATGTAGAAGAAAAACTAAATGCCATGCAAGTTGAGACAGAAATTGTCATTATTGAAACCAAAGGAGATAAAATTCTCGATAGGGCTTTGTCCAAAATCGGTAGTAAAGGGGTTTTTACGGAAGAGCTAGAAGAAAAATTACGTTCGGGAGAAATAGACATAGCGGTACATTCTGCAAAAGATTTGCAATCGGAGTTGGCAGAAGACTTGGAAGTCATTGCATTTACTGAGCGTGAAAAAGTGTCGGATGTGTTGGTGAGTTTCAATAAAAATTTGACACTGATCAGTGGTGAATCATTTGTTATTGGTACTTCTTCTACTCGAAGAGTGGCGATGCTGAAACACCATTACCCACATATAAAAATTGTGGATATGAGGGGGAATTTACAAACTCGATTAAAAAAAATGGAGGATGGACAGTGCGATGCTCTATTATTGGCGTTTGCGGGAGTCCATCGAATGGGCTATCATGAAATGATTGTGCAGGAATTGCCTCAAAATCAATTTATTCCGCCCGTAGGACAAGGCTGTGTGGCTGTGGAAGCTTCCAAAAACCTAAGTATCGATAAAAAAGAAGTAATTCGTGAAGCGATAAATGATGTCGCTACTGAAAGATGTTTATTGGCGGAGCGAGCGTATTTGAGAAAGTTGCAGGGAGGTTGTTCTATTCCATCCTTTGCTTGGTGTGTTAATGCTGCTGAAGATAAATTAAAGATGGAAGCTGGTATTATCAGTTTAGATGGCAAACAAATGGTTTATAAAATTGCCGATGCTGACGCTTCTAACGCAACAAAATTAGGCGAAAAGCTTGCTGACCAAGTATTGAAAAATGGTGGAGCTGAGATTTTAGCCGAGATTAGAAAGATGAATTCTTAAATATATCTGTTGGGGGATAAGGCTATTTGAAAAATAAACTTTGTGATTACATTCGAGTCCAGTCTTTGCTTTATTCCCCAAAAAAGTTTTGGTTTAAGAAGTATCATCAGTATAATTACCTTGCTACAACTTGATTTTTATTCCCAACCTCGTGATAAGTCAGGCTTTTCTCCTAACAAAACTCCTATTTCTAAGCAAGCTTTAAGCACCTAAGTAAAAGAAATCGTGTATTTGTTTTTGATATTTCTTAGGATTTCAATAACTGCATTTTCTAATGCCTCTGTGTTGCGATAATCTTCGATTTTTGAGCAAAAGTGGTGGCAAAGTGTTTCTATTTTATTTAATTCGGAACAATAGGGTCGTAAAAAAGGGTCAATCGTAAAAGTGGGGGGAAAGATAAAAAATCATTTATTTTGCATAAAAAATAAATGATATGGAAACG
>CAYUFZ010000106.1:0-8632 GCA_964444025.1 uncultured Emticicia sp. | reverse complement strand
CTCAGCGTTGTTTTTACCAATAATTCCACCAAAGCTTTGAACTATTCTTGGGATTTTGGGGATGGCAATACCTCTTCCTTGCAAAACCCAACACATACATACGCCACAGCGGGAAACTATACCGTCCTCCTAAAAGTATCGAATAATTTCGGACAAAGTACTTCTTTCCAAAATATTGCCGTTGCTCAAAATACCAATCCCGTTGCCAATTTTTCTTTTCAAATTGATAAAAAAAATGTACAGTTCACGAATCTCTCTCAAAATGGTTTGACTTATCTTTGGACTTTTGGAAATGGGAGTTCTTCTACTCAAAGCAACCCTAGTATTGCTTACAATAATTTCGGAACATATTCCGTAACCCTACAAACTACCAACAATATGGGTTCTAATTCCGTCACAAAATCAATTACTTTGACGGATAATGCTCCCAATACGGTAACGGATATTGATGGAAATGTGTACAATACCGTCACTATTGGTTCGCAGATTTGGATGAAAGAAAACCTCAATACAACCAAATTCAAAAATGGAGAAACCATTCCAAATGTTATTGGAAATAATGAATGGGCAGCTCTTAATTCCTCTGCCTGGTGTAGATACAATAACAACCCTGACGCTTCCAACGAACTTAAATTTGGCTTGCTTTACAACGGATTTACTGCCCAAGATGCTCGTGGAGTGTGTCCAAATGGATGGAGAGTGCCAACTGTCACAGATTTTAACACCCTCATACAATTTTTAGGAGGACCTGATGTGGCTGGAGGAAAATTGAAACAAACAGGAATTGACACCTATTGGAACTTACCCAACAATGGGGCGACCAATGAAACAGGGTTTACAGCATTGCCTTCGGGAAATAGATTGGGTATGGTAGGTATCGTAGGAGATTGGAGAAATGGTTATTTTGGAAATACTGGAACAGGTACTTATCTATGGACTAAAAACTTATCACCCGCTGGTGGGCTTTATTGGTATTCAATGTGGTATGATCATGATGATTTAGTAAGAGGGGAAGATCTTTTTTTAAAAACCACTGGCAATTCCATTCGCTGTATTAAAGAATAAAAACAAGTTGAAAATTTAGTAATGAAATAACTTATTATTATAAATCCCTGCATATATGATTATTTATATATGCAGGGATTTATTAAATTTTAGAGCGAAGGTATTCTATTTCCTCTTTTAGCGTCTGAATCATTCTCTCATACAATTCCGCTTGTTTTGCTTCAGACTCCGAACTATCTCCGAACTATTCAAAATTTGAGTTGAAATTTGACTCGTTCGTCCCCCACTTTGATTATAATTCTGCTGAATAAAAACTGTTTCTTCACCCAAAAGATTTGTCAAATTTCCTCTCTTTTACTCGACAATTGGATACTTTCGGTTAATATTTCATAGACTTCAAGCCATTTTTTATTCTCCTGCAATAAAGCTAAGTGCTGATGAATCGTCCCGCTATCTCGTCGGATAGCGGGGCCTGTCTGTACTTCAAAAGGATGGTTGCTCATAAAACCTTTGGAAAGCGTTTCGTTTATTAAAGGTCGAAGAAGGTCAAAAGGGATTTCTTCCTCGTCTAAAATAGCCTTTGCGATGCCAAGCAGATGATTGGTGAAATTGCATGAAAACACAGCCGCTAAGTGTAATTTCATTCTTTCTTCCGAACTGACCAAATAGACTGTCTGGCTGATGTCTTGGGCGATTGATACCAATATTTTTTCTATCCAAGATTCAGCTGCCTCAATACAAAAAGGAACGCTCGAAAAGTCGATTTTTTTTCCTTTTGTAAATGTCATTAATGGGTAAAAAACACCACAATTGACGGGCAAATCATGATACATCAGCATCCATTGTTGTAATTCTGACAAAGATTTTGTTCCTGAGGTATGTACTAAAATAGCACCCTCTGGCAATATAATTTGCGAACAAACTTCCTTCATGGCATCGTCCGAAACAGCCAAAATAAATACACGGGAGGGGCTTTCCGAAAAATCCAAAGTATCGCAGGCATTGGCATTATAAAAAAGACCCGCCAATTGTTTTGCTTTTGATAAATCTCTCCCAAATACTTCCATAATCGCATGTCGTTTGTCTTCGAGAATCAAACCCAAATGCCATGCAATGTTTCCGGTGCCTATGATGCTTATTTTCATTTGAATGTAGATAAAGACCAATGTGGTAAGTCTAATGGCTAAAATGTTAATTCAATAGGTTTGATTTTTGCTTGATTTTTATTGAAAATAAATCAATTGCTACCGTAAAATAACAAAATTCGCTGGCAACAATTCCAAAATTAAATATTAAAATAGAATAGCCAAAAAACAAAAAAACATTGATAGCAAATAAATGACAAATTTAACCAAAAAAACCATGAGGAAAATACCTTTTTCTTCCATCTTGTTACTAACGCTAACACATGGAATAGCTAATGCCCAAAGCGACTTGCCACCCAATGCCATACCTGGAAAATGTTATGCCAAATGTTTGAAACCGGCTCAATTCAGTAAAAAAACTGAAAAATATATTTCTAAAGAATCAGGAAAGATTTTATTGACTTCTGCCCCTGAATTAGGGACAGACAATGAGCAATTATTAATCAAAGAAGCAGCAAAAGCCTATCAAATTTCGACAGCGGTATATAAGCCTGTCACCGAGCAAATCTTAATCAAGGAAGCAGGCAAAAAAGTAGAATTAATCCCGAATTCTGGCACATACAAAACAGTAAGCGAACAAGTGCTTGTCAAACCAGCTTTCAAAACATATACTTTAGTTTCGTGCAATAGTGTGGGGAATACCGATGCCAATATTCCTTGTTTCAAGCCTGTACCAGAACAAGTTTTGGTGCGAGAAGGCTATAAAAAATTGGAAGTAATTCCGGCACAATTCAAAACAGAAAGCGAACAAGTGTTGGTAAAAGAAGCCTCGAAACGCTATGAAATTATTCCGGCAGTATATAAACCTGCTACCGAACGCTTCATGGTTCGTCCGGCATATTCTACATTGACGGTTGATAATACCGTAACATTCAAACCTGTACAAGAAAAAGTAGAGATTCGACCTTCTTACAAACGTTATGAAATTATTCCGGCACAATTTAAGACCGTGACCGAGCAAATTTTAGTGAAAGAAGCCGCTCCAGAAGTAGGAGGGGCAAAAGTACCTAAATATCGTACCGAAACCGAGCAAATATTGGTAAAAGAAGCCTCGAAACGTTATGAAATTATTCCTGCTACTTACAAAACAGTCACAGAGACTGTTGTGGTGAAAGAGGCTGTCAAAACATTGGTGGTGACACCTCCAATCTATGAAACCATTACGGAGCGAATCAAAGTGAAGGAGGCATATACCAAATATGAAAAGCGAAAATTAGACCCTTCGTGTTTGAGTGCAAACCCAGATGATTGTTTGCAGTTGTGTTTGGTGGAAGTGCCAGAAGAGTACAAAACTGTCAGCCGCCAAGTCATGAAAGTGCCAGCGGGAGTAAAGGAAAATGTGATTCCTGCACAAACTGTCAGCATCTCTAAGCAAGTAATCGACCGCCCTGCGGAGGTGAAAGAAATCGAGGTTCCTGCACAATACATGACAGTCAGTAAACAAGTTTTTGATGGATATGAGCCTGCTCCTACCAAATTGGCAGCCTCACAAGCATACTTAGGAGGAACAGCGGCTGCTCAATACATGAGTATTTCTAAAATGGTATTGGTAACTCCAGCACAATACAAAGAAGTAGAAATGCCTGCCCAATATGAAACCATCACGAAACAACTTATTGCCAAAGGACCACAAGTGAAAGAAGTAGAAGTGTCGGCTCAATACGAAACATTTACGAAAGAAATTCTTGCACAAGCAGCCCAAGTAAAAGAAATTGAAGTTCCGGCAGTGTATGCTACTAGAAACAAACAAGTTTTGGTAGCTCCAGCAACAACTCGAGAAGTAGAAGTGCCAGCCGTATATGCGACTCGCACTAAATATACTTGCCTCAATACCGATGATGTTACAGCAGGTTGTGGGCCTTCGGTTAAAGAAGTGGAAGTGCCAGCAGAATATCGGACGATTACAAAATACGTAATAGATGCCGCTCCACAAACCAAAGAAATTGAGATTCCAGCAGAGTATCGTACCATTACCAAGCAATTGGTTGCTAACAATGCTCAAGTGACAGAAAAGGAAATTCCTGCAGAATACCGAAGTATCAGTAAAACAATCGTGAAAAAAGCAGCCTCGGTAACAGAAAAAGAAATACCAGAAGAATACCAATCATACGAAGTAACTTCCATGAGTCAAGAGGGGTCGTATGCCGATTGGGTAGAAGTACTTTGCGGAACCAAGATTACCTCCGCTACGGTTGTGGCGATTCAAAGAGCATTGAGAGCGAAGGGATATGACCCAGGCCCTGACGACAATGTTCTTGGTCCAAAAACCAATGCCGCCATTATCAAATATCAAAAAGACAATAATTTGCCAAGCGGTAATCTGAATTTAGAAACGCTCAAATCTCTTGGTGTAGAATATTAAAAAAAAATAATTTTCGAAATTTCAAAAAATGGCTTAATATTTGATAGAATCATTTTTGATGCTCCGTCTGGTGTGAATTATCCGAAATAGCCGGAGCAGAAGTTGGTCAGTGAAATCAAATATTAAGCCATGAAAATTAAAACGATTTTATCTTGGGTAATTGTCTGGATGACAGTTGCCTCATTGACAGCAACCGCCCTTCCCCCTCGTCAAATAAAGTATTACAAAGGTTCTTATGACAATTTTTTGCGTGAGGCAAAAAAAGCAAAGAAACCAATCATGCTCGATTTTTGGGCATCTTGGTGTAGCCCATGCAAGCAAATGGAACAAGAGACATTCTCCAATCCAGGCTTTATTTCTTATGTTGATGCAAATTATATGGTGTATAAAGTTGATGTGGATACTTTTGACGGCATGGCAATTGCCAACAAATTTGCAGTAGATGCCTATCCAAGTTTGGTATTGTTGGATTCTAAGGGGAAATATATCCATCGATTGCGTGGTTTTTTTCCAGCAGATTATCTAAAAAATGAATTAGAAAAATACAAATCTGAAACTGGAAAAAATTTCTATGTACAGAAAAATTTAACAGCTTCGCTTTGATATTTTTTAGCTAAAAACGATACATCCAGACGAATCTGACAGTGACAGCAGGCTTTTTTATTATTTTGAATGAAGAAGCCTTGCAAAAAATCTCAAGTCCAATTCCAATTATACATTGGCTTGTTTATCTTTGTGTATGGAATTGAAAAACGATTTAATTTTACGTGCTGCCAAGGGTGAGCATGTAGAGCGTGTACCGGTATGGATGATGCGTCAAGCAGGTAGAATTTTGCCGGAATACAGAGCCGTGCGAGAGCAAGCAGGGAGTTTTATTAAACTTGCCACAACTCCGGAATTGGCGGCAGAAGTTACCATTCAGCCGGTAGATATTTTAAAGACCGATGCTGCGATTATTTTCTCCGATATTTTGGTAGTACCCGAAGCGATGGGCTTACCTTACGAGATGATAGAAGCCAAAGGCCCTGTTTTTCCGAGAGTCATCCGTACCAAAAAAGACATCGACACCCTAAAAATAAGCAATCCCGAAGAAGAGTTGTCTTATGTATTGCAAGCCATTGATATAGTTAAAAAAGAACTCAACGGGCGAGTGCCACTTATTGGTTTTGCAGGGGCCCCATTTACGATTTTTTGCTATATGGTGGAGGGAAAAGGCTCAAAAACATTTTCTATTGCCAAAAAAATGCTATATTCTCAGCCAACATTGGCTCATGCTTTGTTGCAAAAAATTACAGATACCACCATTGCCTATCTGAAAGCTCAAATCATCCATGGAGCAGATTTGGTACAAATATTTGACTCATGGGCGGGGATTTTATCCCCAGAGTTGTATAAAAAATTTTCTTTGCCATACATTGCTCAAATCTGCGATGCGATAGAAGATACGCCCGTGACTGTCTTTGCCAAGGGAGCTTTCTTTGCTCGAAAAGAAATGGCAAAACTAAATTGTCAGGTCATTGGAATTGATTGGAATATGGATATTAAAGAATCCCGAAAAATGATTCCTTCTCAAACACTTCAAGGAAATCTTGATCCTTGTGTTTTGTACGGCTCATTTAAAGAAATTGAAAAAAATACCAAAAATATGATTAAAAAATTTGGTACTCAGCGATATATTGCCAATCTCGGACATGGTGTTTATCCTGATACTGACCCCGAGAAAGTAAAATGTTTTATGGAAACAGTAAAGGCGTATCCTGTCTAATTCGTTTTTAATATCAGAACTGAAAACCGCAAAATAATGCGGTTTTTTATTTTGAAATACATAAATTTTACATCAACATACTTTGATAGAATGGCAGATTTGCGACTAATTTATTCATTTAACTCTGGATTATCCTTTTTTAGTTTATTAATTCTTTCTTCCCAATCTACATTTATATAACTGTTTTTGTTAGGTTTGTTTGCTCCATTTTTTGTTTGCAATGTGTATAAGTTGAAGTTTTGACCTGCGATTAAATCTTTTTTTTGAGGCTTTTCATCAAAATTATTGGTCTGAAAAGTAGATTTTATTTTAATATCGTGTTTTTCGTTGTTTTTGGAGTCATAAAAACTGATGGAGGAGGTATAGTAAAAAAATAAAATTTATAAAAAAAAACACCTGTTTGGGGTGTTTTTTTATCTAATTGCTTCCTCCCAAGGCTTTCATTTGCCAGACGAATTCGTTCGGCGATTGACATACGTACCAGGATTTGTCGCCGACAATTTTAAAATGGCTACAATTTGAGCGGCTGAGTTTTTTGGTAGCAATTCCAAAATTTCGATTGGACACTTTCTCGACTCCGAAAGTCATATTCCCCCTTTCTGCTACATTGAGATAGACTTTCTTCACTCTTTCTCCTCAAAAAATAGTCTTTAGAAACTAAGTTCTTAAATCCTAATTTCTGTCTTTATTAATAAATATCGAGGTAGCAAACGGTAATTTGTTACAGAATAGGATATATCATTGATAGCATAATCTTGAAATGTAGTAGTATTGAATAGGTTTCTGAGAGAAACAGAAAAACTGAGTTTGTTCGGTTTATAATTGTATCTTGATTCAATATCCATAAAATAATAGGCATTGTGCTTGGGATTTGTATTCCCAAAAATATATCTTTCTGATTGAATACTTAAGTTGAATAGATTATTTATTGAAAAGTCTAGGTCCATGAAAATCAATTGATTAGCATAGGAGTTTTGAAAAGTACTTCTAATCGAAAATTTTGACCAATTAGTTCCACAATGATAATTAAACACGCCAGCAAATCCTGACCTAAGCTCTACTCCATAATGAAAATTTTGACTGATATTTTGATTTGAGGGGATGCCATTCACAACATTAGCAAAAGTTGTTTGTGTCCATTTTGCTTCAAATTTTAGGTTAGAAGAAATAGGGTTTAAGTGGAATGAAATATCACTTGAAATGTTGTAAAGCTCTTGGTTTTTTGCCAAAATCTTGGAATATAAGGCATAATTTTTGTTTAGTAGGACATTATTAGTAAAATAATTATGGTTAAGATTGAAAAAGAACACGTGGTTCATAAAGATTTTCTTCCCCCAATTTCCCGACTGATAATTCAGAAGAAACATAGAATTACCTAATAGAGAAGGCTTTCCATACGCAGTTTCCATCGTACGATTAGAGGTGGCTATTGAATAATCATAAACATCTGTAATTTTTGTATTGGAATGGCTCTTGATATATGACCCCATCAATTTTTGATTTTTATTTATTTCCCAATTAATCCCTATGGTGGTATTTAAAAAAGAAGGTGATTGCTGTATTTTGTTCTCATTATTGGATAATTGATTGTATAATTGGTGAAATGCTAATTGATTCACTAATGATATTTTTCCTAATTTTAGGGTGTATTTACTGTCTAAGTATATGTCATTCGACAAATAATCTGTCTTGTTTTGAATGGTATTTTCGACTTCAGTAGTAGCATTTAATTTATCTTTAAGAAGCTCATTGCTTAATCTCAATTCAAATAAATTACCTTTAAATGTTTTTGAATAATAGTGGCAATCGATACCAGCATATTGTGAGCTGCTGATTGTCATTTGATTTATTTTTGGGTTGGAAATACTTTCCATTGATTTGTAAAATCTATCTGAATTGAATCTTTGAGGAGAATATTCATATAAATACCTGGCATTTATAAGGATGACTCTGCTTGGGCTTAGTTGATAAGTTAAAATAGCCCGATTATCTATTCGTTTGCTAAATGATGATAAGTATTGATTGGACTTTATTTTGTTAAAATCTTGTAAATAGGTGTTTTTTTCTTGATTGATAGTGTATTGAGAGCTAAATTCTACTGTTTTTTTTGGTGAAAAACTATATAGAAAATTTATTTTTTCGGAGGCATTGCTGATTGATTTCGTAAGTATGTCTGTATTTTGATTGGAAAAGTCAGTTCCTCTTCCTATGTAAGAATTTATTTCTGATTTGAAAAATAAATTTTTATCCATGTTTATTAGACCCGTGGTTTTGATTTTTAATTTTGGGCTTGGATTGAAAATAGCATTTGCTGATAAAAGTGATGCCCAGCAGCAACACCAGCCCCGACAGGAG
>CAYUFZ010000105.1:0-8676 GCA_964444025.1 uncultured Emticicia sp. | reverse complement strand
AGAACCAGGCAAAACTTCTTTAGCCAATAATATTTTGCTGGCTCGGAAGCTTGTTGAAAATGGCGTGCGTTTTGTTCAGATTTATGATTGGGGCTGGGATAGCCATGGAACTGATGCGGACTTGGCAATTGATATTGGTCTGAAAACAAAGTGTAAAAGCATGGATAGACCCGTGACGGCTCTGATTATGGACTTGAAACAACGTGGCATGCTGGATGATGTATTGGTGGTATGGGGTGGAGAATTTGGACGTACGCCTATGGCGGAGAATCGAGAGGGAAAGCCGAATGCTTTCAAAGGAAGAGACCACCATGGAGAGGCATTTACGATGTTTATGACAGGAGGGGGCATTGCTAAAGGAGAAACTTACGGAGAAACCGATTCGATAGGGTACAGCACCATTAGCGGAAAGGTCAATGCTCATGATATTCAGGCAACTATCCTAAATCAATTGGGGATGAATCATGAAAAACTTATTTATGATTTTCAAGGAAGACCGTTTCGTCTGACTGATACTGAGGGGAAAGTAATCAAGGAGATATTGGCTTAAGCGTGTAGATTTTTAAAATTATATTTATGAAATACCCAGAATGACCATGAATCGTAGAAATTTTATTAAAAATTCGATTACTAGTGCCTCGGCATTGGCGATAAAACCAGATTTTATCCAAAAAATGCCACATGATTACGAATTGTTAATTCTTGCCACCAATTGGGGATTCAGTGGGTCGATGGAGGATTTTATCCAAAAAGCTCAAAAAGATGGCTATGATGGAGTAGAACTTTGGTGGTCAGCAGATAAAAAAAATCAATTGGAATTGAAAAATCTGCTTGCAAAATATAATATGAAAATTGGCTTTTTGTGTGGGGCTTGGCATGTGGAATTTAACAAACACTTTGCCGATTTCTCCAAAAATTTAGAGGAAATTTTACAATCAGATTTTCAGCCTTTATACATCAATTGCCATGCTGGAAAGGATTATTTTTCTTCGGATGAAAATGGGCAAATCATAGAATATTGTATCCATAAGATGAAAGAAAGCGGGATAAAAATACTTCAAGAAACCCATCGTAGCAGGATGTGCTTTTCGACTGTTGCTACCCGTAATTTTCTGCAAAAATTTCCTAATATGAAACTTACTCTGGACATTTCTCATTGGTGCAATGTACATGAATCTATGCTTGATGATCAGAAAGAATCGGTTAGTCTTGCCCTGAGTCGAACGGCTCACATACATGCACGTGTGGGGCATGAAGAAGGGCCGCAGGTCAATGACCCTCGTGCTCCTGAATGGAAAAGTCATCTGGAAAAGCATTTGGCTTGGTGGGATGAGGTCGTTAAAAGTAACTTAAATTCTGGGGCGAAGTCTCTTACTTTTCTGACAGAATTTGGACCCCCAAGTTATTTACAAACACTGCCTTATACACGACAACCAGTGGCAGATGTATGGGAAATCAATGTATTTATGAAGAATTTATTGCGGGAGCGTTACGAAAAAAAATAATGTTTATGATACAGTTTTTTGGAAAAATTCACCCACTATTGGTGCACTTACCTATCGGAATATTTTTATTCGGAATATTGCTAAAGGGTTACGAATGGTATCAAAAATCCAAAATTGACACTGGCATTTTCAAACTTTTGTTGTTGGCGAATCTCTTTTCGTCTGTCTTGAGTGTCATAACGGGCTTGATTCTTTTTTCGGATGGAGATTATGATATGGAAGCGGTCCTTTTTCACCGAAACTTAGCGATTGTTTTTAGCTTTATTTCGTTTATTTTATACTTTTTTAGTCAAAAAAAATGGTCGGTTTACTTTTGGATTTTAGGACTTATTTCATTGATTATTACCGGACATTTGGGTGGAAATTTGACTCATGGAGAGGATTATTTATCCTTTAAAACCCAAAAAATAGCCTATCAATCAATAGATAACATTCAAGAAGCTGTTGTTTATGAGGATATAATCAAACCTATATTGAACGAAAAATGTGTTGCTTGTCATTCCGCCAAAAAGCAAAAAGGAAAGTTGAGGCTCGATGAAAAAGATTTTTTGCTAAAAGGGGGTAAAACAGGAACTTGTATCAACTTTAAAAAACCTACCGAGAGTTTATTGCTCCAAAGAATTCTGTTGCCCGAGAGAGAAGAGGAACACATGCCTCCCAAAGGAAAGACGCAACTGACTGATAATGAGCTAAAAATTATTGATTGGTGGGTGAAAAGTGGAGGCGATTTTAATAAAAAAGTGAAAGAACTTAATCCAACTGATTCTGACAAAAAAGCTTTGCTTTCCTTTCAGTCTGTCCATGAACAGTCGAGGTTGGAGTCGATGATTCCCGATGAAAAAATGGCTATCCCTTCGGCAAAAGCTCTGGATATTTTGAAAAAAGCAGGCGTGGTAATTCTGCCGATTATGACAGAATCCAATTATTTATCAATGACAATTTTTGAAAATAATTTTGGAGAAAAAGAATTAGAAGCATTGCAACAAATCAGCAAAAATATTCTGGTTATGAACGCTCAGGGGTTAAAAAATAAAGCTATTTTTAATGAAATAAGTCGATTGATAAACCTCAAAAAACTAAATTTATCGGGAGCGAGCCTTGGCGATGCTGATATTCAGAAACTATCAAATTTAAAAGCATTACAAATCCTAAACCTAAGTGGAACAGACGTGACTGAAAAAGGAGTTGGCTTTTTGAAAGAAAATCAAAATCTTAAAAATATTTATTTATTTGGTTCTAAATTTGATACAAAACAGTTTAAAACAATAAAATTACAATTTCCAAAAACGCTCTTGGATACGGGTGGATACATTATTTCTGAGGCAGATTCATTGAAATTTGTACTTTAGTCGCTTAAATTTAATTTTGAGATATTTTCGACTAACGTATTTTTAAAAACTCTTTTTTAGGCATAATTTTTGTACTCAAAAATAAGATAAAGCAATTTTTTTGAAAAATCGCCAATAATTCAAAAGTTACATCGTTATTTATACATGTTTATTTGTCAAAATTGTCAATGAGATTATTACTTTTCACTAGCTTTTGTTCTTTGTTTGCGAACGAGATTTGGGCTCAACAAGGGGTATTTCGCTCTCAAAGTGTCAATTTAGCTGCTTTTTCTAGTTCATCCAAGGCTTCCGGTGAATCCGGAAACTCAAAATCTTTTATCCCAGCTTCTCAAGATTCAAAAAATTCTCTGAAAAAAAGTTTACCAGAAGGTGTAAATGTATTTTTACTTCCCTTATTTGGGGGTTTTGAAAAATCCGCCGAACAAAAACTGAAAGAGGAGGAATTTTTGATGAATTGTGATAAAAGTTTTAAAAATCGAAGTGAGGCAAGTGATTTTTTTGCTACCCGTGCTTGGGAATATTTGAGTGAGGGCGAAAAAGATACAGCCACTTATCGATTCAATTTGGCTTATTTATTAGATGACGAAAATCCAGAAGCTTATTGGGGATTAGGGGTAATCGCTTATCAAAATGAAAAATATGAGCAGGCTATTGAATTGATGAATAGGGGTTTGTCTATTGAGGAAGATGATAATGTGACGCTCATTGTGGATTTATCGACGGTATATCTGAAATGCTATACGGTGGATAAAAATCACAAAGATTTAGAAAATGCTTTTGCTTTATTACACAAAGCTCTGACCAAACAGCCTGATTCTGCCAATGCTTTGATGCAATTGTCGATGGCGAAATTGTTGAACAATGAAGTGGAGGAGGCTTGGGTGCGTTTTCATGAAGGGTATGAATTAGACCCTGACAATGCAAATGTAGAAATTCTTGAAGCCTTGCTTTCAAAAAAAGAAGACCCTAAAGGAATTTTTCATAAAAACTAATCCATCGTCTTGATTCTTTGCATTCCGATGAAAGATATTATGCCAAAGCTTCCAAGAATATACCACAAAGTATCAAAGCCAAAATGGGCAATGGTTTGTGTCCCAATGAGTGGAGAAGATATTTGGGCAAAAGACCATGTCATGGCATATAAACCAGAATATTGCCCTCTATTATGTTCTTTTGAGCGTTCTATTGTAAAGGTGTTCATAAATGGCATGGCTAAAATTTCGGAAAAAGTGGCAAAAACAATAGCAATCACAAGTCCCGCAAATGTGTGGGTAAATAGAAATATAATGTAATTGATAACCACCAGTAAAATCCCAATACTAATCAGATTGAGTTGATGATATTTTGATTCAAATTTATAGATAAAGACCATTTCTACCAAAGCTACCAACAAGCCGTTTAAACCCAATAAAATACCAATCTGTGTTTCTGCCAATTGACAGGCTTCTTTGTAAAATAAAGGGCCTATCGTAAATAATTGGAAAAATGCAATGGCATAAAAAGTGCTAAAAATCAGGAAAAATAGGTATTTTTTGTCTTTTAGTGCAGAATCATTCGGGTTTGGAGGAAGGTCTTGTATCTGTTTTTTTGAAGATAAAGTATTTTTGGGACGAAGAAAAATAAATACCAAAGCCGCTGCTCCGATATTTGTTATCCCATCTGCCCAAAACAAAAGTGTATAGTCTTTTGAGGCTAAAAAACCACCGATGGCAGGCCCGATTGCCCAGCCAACGTTGATGGCTAGTCTTATCAAGGAAATGGAACGAGTAAATGACTCTTCGCTGCTAAAATCTGCCACAGAGGTCGTGTTGGCAGGTCTGTAGGCTTCTCCAAAAGCACTTAAAAAGAATGAAATTGTACAAAAAGGCAAAAAATCCCTGACATTTGTCAGGGCTATGAATAATATTCCGCCAATCAACAAACTCCAAAATTGCACATAAAAGTATCCGATTTTGTCGCTCAACTTTCCGCCAATATATGTTCCAAGAAGCGACCCCAAACCGTAGCAAACCATCACTACTCCAGCTTGTTTGATTTCAAATCCCAGCTTTTGTGTTAAGTAGATACTCAAAAAAGCAATCACCATTGTTCCGCTTCTATTAATCAGCATCACAAAAGATAATAGCCAAACTTGTTTAGAAAGCCCACCAAAGGCATTTTTGTATAGGGAAAGCATGAATTTTGAGCTAATGATAAATATTAATGGGAATTTAAAATAAAGAAAGAGGGGAACCCTCTTCTCTTTATCTCAAATCGACCATTTCAACTCCAGGATATTTCTTTTTATCAAAGCTGAATAATTTGTCATCTGCCGGTGAATTAGAAATAAATTTATCGACACGAAAAATCGTTCTTTTTCCATTTTTGTCCCAAATTTTCCAAGACTTGACTGATTTGTCTTTTTTGTCAATTTTTATTTGAACTTTGGCAACTTTGCTGCTTTTTTCTTCAGGAGAAAGCTCAACAACTTCATAGAATTGGCTTCCTTCTTTTACTTCTTCCACAAAAAAGTATTTATATCCTTTTTTATAAATGGTATAAATACGGGTAGGGGAAAGGGCATCGACTTCGTTGGGGTCAAATTCTGTAATACTACATTCATTGGTTTCTTTTACGTAAGAATACATCTCTTTCCCGTTGGCGAATACCTCCTGACCTGCCATTTTTAGTCTAAATTTACTCCCCTTTACCGTTACATCTCCTTTATACGATTCGGTGGTTTTGGTATTAACTCCTTCAATCCCATAAGTAAAAGAGGCACTAAAAGACTTCATACTTTGGTACTTTTTACTCATTTCATCCAAAATAGCAGTTGCTTTTTTGTCTTTTTGTGCAATAGAAGAATAACTGACTGCCAACAGCCCTAAACAAAAAATTAATGTTTTTTTCATCTTTCAATTATATTTAAAAGTTTGAAATCCCCTGGATTTACAAGCTATATAAGTAAATAATAAAATTTATTTTACAAAGTTAATTCAAAAGAATTAGTTTATTTAAGCTTTTTGAGAATTTCGTCAAGGCTTGTCAAATCTTTTATCAAAACTTCTCTTGCTTTACTTCCGTCAAAAGCCCCAACAATTCCAGCCGCCTCCAATTGGTCAACAATTCTTCCTGCTCTATTGTATCCTAATTTCATTTTGCGTTGTATCATCGATGTACTTCCTTGTTGGTGTGTTACAAGCAAACGAGCAGCCTCTTCAAAGAGTGGGTCAAGCTCAGCGGCATCAAAATCAAGTGTTTCAGCCTCTTCGTCGCCATAAAATTCGGGCAATAAATAAGCAGAGGTATAGGCTTTTTGGCTACCGATAAACTCACATATCTCATCTACTTCGGGCGTATCTACAAACGGACACTGAATACGTGTCATGTCTGCTCCCATCGACAACAACATATCCCCATTACCGACCAATTGTTCGGAGCCTCCGCTGTCTAAGATGGTTCTTGAGTCAATTTTAGAGGTTACTTTAAATGATAACCTTGCTGGGAAATTGGCTTTGATAAGTCCAGTTATGACATTGACAGAGGGTCTTTGGGTGGCTACAATCAAATGGATACCAATGGCACGTGCTAGCTGAGCTAATCTTGCAATGGGTTGTTCGACTTCTTTGCCGGCGGTCATCATCAAATCTGCCAATTCATCAATTACCAAGACAATATAGGGTAAATATTTATGACCTTTCTCTGGATTTAGTTTTCGATGAATAAATTTGGCATTGTATTCTTTGATATTTCTTACCCCGGCATCTTTCAATAAATTGTATCTGTTGTCCATCTCGATACAAAGGGAATTGAGTGTATAAACGACCTTTTTGGTGTCTGTAATAATTGCTTCTGCCGCATTTGGGAGCATGGCCAAAAAATGTCGTTCTATTTTATTATAAAGTGTAAGTTCTACTTTTTTAGGGTCAACCAATACAAATTTGATTTGTGCTGGATGTTTTTTATAGAGTAGGGAGGTCAAAATTACATTTAATCCAACAGATTTCCCTTGTCCGGTAGCTCCCGCCATGAGCAAATGGGGCATTTTTGCCAAATCGGTTACATAAATTTCATTAGAGATAGTTTTTCCCAATATGATTGGTAAGTCGAAGGTATTTTTTTGAAAACGCTCACTTGCAATGACCGATTTCATGGTCACCATTTCTCGGTTTTTATTCGGGACTTCAATACCAATCGTGCCTTTTCCGGGCATTGGAGCGATAATTCTGATTCCTAGAGCTGCCAAATTTAAGGCAATATCATCTTCTAAATTTTTAATTTTCGATATTCTTACGCCGGCTTCTGGTACAATTTCATAAAGCGTGACGGTTGGTCCGATGGTTGCTTTGATGCTTGAAATTCCAATCTGGAAGTTTCGCATTGTTTCTACGATATTATTTTTATTTGCCTCCAATTCATCTTCACTTACTTGATTCCCGATATTATTGCCGTAATCATTTAGTAAATCAATGGAAGGGTATTGGTATTCTCCTAATTCCAATGTGGGGTCAAATAAACCAAAATCTTCGAGAATTTTTTCATGAATAATTTCGTCTTCGTCTAATATTTCTTCTTCGATTCCTGTGTCAATGGTAAAGGTTGGTTCTATGTTGTTTTTTAAAACCTTTTCTTCGGCTTTTGGGGTAATTGTTAAGGGTATTTCAACATCATCGAAAGGTTTGGGTATGACTAGTGGAGCAATTGGTTCAGGCTCAATAGTCGAAACCATTGCGGGAACTTCTGCTATTTCAGACGAAAGTGGCTTGTTTTCATTGGCATTAGGATTTTCCGAAACAGCCACTTGTACCGCTTTCCGAATGCGTTCGGTTGCGATGTCTTCAGACCCAATACTTTCGTCTTGTGTCGAGCGATTAAAAAGTTTGGCGATAAACCAGTCGTCGATTTGTGTATAACCATGGAAAAATATGAGCCAGCCCATCAAAATCAGTAAAATAATCAAAATACCTCCTCCTCCGATGGCTTGATATAAAAATTGATTGCAGACATAGCCCAACCCTCCGGCTGTACTTCCGGCAGGTAATTCAAAAATAGTCGTGAAATATCCTAAAAAAATACTTGTCCAAAAAATATAAAAAATACTGCCAATCGTAAATGTGTTAAAGTTGAGACGTATGGGGTTTATCTTGAAACTTAAGCGTAATCCTGCCCATAGAATAATCGGAATCCATCCAAATGCGGCAATTCCAAACCATTGAAAAATAAAAAAATGAGATAGAAAAGCACCCATTACTCCCATGAGATTATTGGCTTTTTGCTCAGGATTTCCTAAAGTTTTGCCGAGAGATTTCTGAACCAAATCTTGGTCTGAATTCCCCGTAAAATAATAGGATAGAAAAGAAAGTAGTAAAATAACTGAAACTACGATGAAAAAAATGCCGATAATCAGCACAACACTTTCTTTTTTTGAGCTGAAATCTATCGGAATTTGAGCCCCCGATTTGGAATTTCCGCTGCTGTTTTTGCCATTTTTTGTAGGTGGTGAAGGTTTTCGAAAAGTATTAGCAGGCATGTTTGTTTGTTTTTAGAAAAAGCATTAATTCGACAACAAATATAAGTATTGTATGCTTAATTTTTGGGTAAATATTGCAATTAGTATCAATTTTAAGAATATTTTTGCAAAATTACTCTCATGGAGGTTTTTCTGCAAAGTTAATTTCTTGATTGACACTCAGTTGTCCTTTCAACGAATTGAGCTTTCAAAATATTTAAAATAAAATTATTTTTTATGTCGTCGCATCATATTGTTAGAGAAAAACAAGAGCCGGCTCTTATTATTGCCAACGGCGAAAGTTGTCACCCTGATTTATTGGGGCAATTATTGG
>CAYUFZ010000104.1:7128-8764 GCA_964444025.1 uncultured Emticicia sp. | reverse complement strand
TTGATAAAGAGGATTAATAGCCCCATCCTTTATTTTAACTATATTCGATATAAATCTTGACTCATCTGATGAAAATAATTTTATATATAAATCATCTGACAATACATTTATCAATATTTTTGGTATATTTTTATTAGGAAAATTTGAATTAATAATTACACTTAAATAATTTTCAATATTGACTTTCATCACAGATTTGAAACCACAATTATTTAATCCATCTATTATAAATGTTTTATCGTTGTCACTCAAGTCATCCTCCAACCACAAATACAAACAACTCTCTTTCTTGTATTCCTCAACGCTGTTAGTCCCAATAGAATTTTCATAGAAGTATTTATCGATATATTCCAGAATTCCCAAAGAGAAGAATTCACTTATGGAATATTGATTTCCATAAATTTCAAAGTTCACGGAATTATTTTGCTCTACTAAGTCGAAATAATTTTTAATCAAATTGGAGCTATTATTGCTAGCCTTATCGATAGCATCTGTACCAATGAATAACTTCTTATCACTTACATGAAAACACAAAGGAATGTTATTTCCAATGGGAATAACATTCCCATTGGAAGTTTTTATCCAGAACGCCAAAGATTCTTTTGATATTTTAATCAAAATTTTTTGATACATGTTTATCTTTTACTTATATGTCTCAATATTTTAGTCTCAAAAAACTTAATTCCCTCCATTATAAATATTGGGGCAACATAATCAAATTCTTCATTTTTACATGCCTCAATATAATCAGGCTGTGCTTTGATAAAAGCAGCTATATTCATATTATTGAAACCATCAATATACTCCTCATTACTCATGTCAAAACCAAAATTTGCTCTAGCGACTTTGTGAAATATATCACAAAAATTTTTAAATCTTGGACAAGGAGTCCTCATAATCTCTGGTCTATGTACAAAATAAGTTCCTAAATATTTCATCATATCCTTCGTTACTGCACTTTTATAATCCAACCTAATTTCTTTATTTGCTTCATTAGGTTGATATACACAAAAACCATCTTCGCCCAAAATTTCAATAGCCTCAGTGCTTTTAGGTAAATAAACTTTATCTTGATTGTTATTTTGTGCTGGATAAGCTAATCCCTTAGATACTTCATATTTTATATTGGTAGTGAAACTAGAATCACTATTATTCATTTTGATTATCTCATTCGGATAATTAAACGGCATGATGCTTTGTCTTGCAACCTCTATTCCTCCCATTCCCGAAATAAACATATTTGTATAATACTCATTTGCTTGTTTTTTATCTACCGCTTTAAACCAATCAAACATACGAGCCCCTTTGCCTGCAAAAGCGATTTGTACTTTTGGAACAACCCTACCTGTGGTTGGGTTTTTCTCAAATAAATCGTCTCTACTTGACATCTGATCTGTCAATTTCAAAGTGATTTGCCCTGCGTAATACATTATCAAACCAGTAATGTATAAGTTCACACTCATCAATTCTTTACATTGAGCAGCAATTCTTCTATAAAAATCTTCAAAATCAGAATCTTCTAATCTGTCTAATAATTGCTCAAAATAAAATGGTGCTGTATTTTCATTATACTTCGATTCTCCCAGATTAAGCCCTTGAATCCTAAACCCTTTTTCATTACACACGGTACGTAAAA
>CAYUFZ010000104.1:1835-7118 GCA_964444025.1 uncultured Emticicia sp. | reverse complement strand
ACTGACTCGATATTTTTAGAAGCACTTGTTGAATGGGATAATCGTTGTGCAGCCCATCTGATTGAATTCTGCTTAATCATAGCGTTGCCAGAGAATTTTTTATCTATCTGGGTCAAAACACTTATATCACTAGTACTTCCTCCAATATCAATTATTATTAACAACTTACCTCGATCTACACCTACATTTTTATTTCTCAAAAAGAAGTTTGCAACAGCCGTAGCTTCTGTCATAGAAGAGGTTTCGTCATTAGTCTCAACAAAATCAAAAAATTTATTTTCATCTATACTTAAATTTATAGATGAAATATTTTCTTTATTTCCATCTCTTGGTCTCCCCCACGCATCTTCAAGTGATATATCATTATTACCGTCTCTTGCCCCCCACGCATCTTCAAGTGATGTATCATTAACTTCACCACTATTATTTGATTTTACATCTGTAACTGTACTTAAATTACTTCTTCCTCTCGCCTGCGAAACATTAATCCTCTCGGTACCAACAATGGGGCTAGTATTTGCTAGTGTATTAAAAATTGCGTTATAATCATGTACCAAATTACTCCCCATAGATGACGGATAAGACCATCTAATCGAAGTTGGCTTATGCTCTTCCACGAATAATTGAGCATATACATGTAGCATTAATGAATTCAAATAAGCTTTTCTGTAACTTTTTTGTATCTCATCATTCGACCATTTCATGTTATAACGTAACTCTGCAATTCCAGCTCTATTGAAGTTCAATACGTGTGTATCACGAGTCGATTTTTCTATCGGTAAATTTTTCTCAAAGCAAGGGAATCCACCAGAAACAGCTCTTGAAAATAATTCAATTTGAGTTTCTCCAAGTGGGTTACTCACACGTTTATGATCATGTATAGCTAATACCGATCGTATTGAGTTACTTTTTACTTTATCATTTTGGAAGAAAAATACTTCATTTTCTTCAGCTGATCGTTCATTATTATTTTTTTCATCAGATAATAACAAAGATACCCTCCTATTTTCAAATTCTATCTCCTTGGTCTCGTTATCCCTATTTGAATAATATGCCACAGATGTATTAGTACTACCAAAATCAAGTCCTATATTCGCCTCATATAACTCATTTTCTCTATCAGTCCAATCATTTGGAAGTTCTTTTATTTTACCAATTTTATCATACCTAATTATGATAAAACCACTTAAATTTTCTTCATTACTACCAAAAGAAAACTTAACCCCCTTAAATGGTTGATTACTTTCATAAATTTCGTATTTGTAACTATTATCACTTATACTAGTATTTGTTTCAACAACCAATTTCGCTTTTATCGAATCTGGGAGACTTTGTGAAATTTTGCCATTTGTACTTAAATAATGTGGTTCACCATTTCTTTTATCTGAAATAATTTTGAAATTTACATCTTGTAAATCACCTACAAATGGAGTCGCTCGAATTATCCCATCATTATGGGGTATTTCATTATACATGTAGTACTTATTCCATTTTTTGCTTATAAAATTTGGCCATACTAAGATATCACGACCTTTAACTAAGTTATCATCTACTGAATACTTAACATTTATTTCATTTTCAACACCTTTATCTGTGAATAATCTAAGTTTAACACTTAAATATTGCCTACCAAGCTCATCAAATTCATATTCTGCAGTCAACCTAGATTTTACCGCACCTTGTTCGTTAATCCCCGTTAATGAAGCTAAATTTTTACCAAATACATTTAATGCTTGGGAGGTAAGTGGCAAGGTAAAATAGTGAAACTCCTTGCTATTTCCCTTTCTGGTTGCACGCAATAAAAATAAAGGTTTTTTGGATAAATAGTTCTCGTCATGTACTGCATCCTCTTCTAAGAAAAACTGCACTACTTTTGTTTTTTCTTTATCTAATAAAAGCTCAGATGGTTTAAATGGAGTACGGTTATCTCCTGACTCTTCAAAAATCACCCCCTCTTCTCCATATAATACGCTAGAATAATTAAATAAATCTGAAAATGGTGATTGAAAGTTTGACACTTCTGGAATACTTCCCGACTTTTGAGAAGGTTTAATCCACTTTAGTTTTTCTGCATAATTATCCATTTCTTTCAACCAATTACTCAAATTAGTTGAAACAGCCCTATAATTAGGTTTTAAATCACCTAAATTATTATATTTATCACTGAATGAATTTATTTTATTTATTATGTTTTTTACATAAGCATGTAACTTCAATAAATCATCAAATTTTAATTCACTTGATAACGGATCTACTAGTCTTTTGTTACTAACAGAAACAAATGGAAGTTTTTCTTCCTTTTGTTCTATTTTATACCCTACAGCAGTAAATAATAGACTCTCTGGTGAAGTAGAGCCTATTACTTGTCCATCAAGAGTGATGATATCTAAAAAAGGATTTTTTTCTTCATTCGAATTAAGAGTTTGGTCACACCATAGTAATTTTCTATCAAATAACATATTACCAAAAGCACCCACTGGCTCATAAATATTACTGGTCTCAAGTATATTTTTTTTGTCAGAATATTGTAGCAAGACTCTATTTACCTCTAAATCTTTATAATTTAATGCAATACATGCTATTAACCCACGCCATTCACTCACCAATGATTTATAATAAATTGTCAACCCCTCTACCTTTTCTGGTGATGACTCAGCCATTATTTCTATAGCATTTTTAAATAGTATCGCCCTCGCATATACTGTAGGCACTCCTGACACAATTAGACCTAAATCTGCAGCCTCTACATTTTCATTATTTACTATGTTGGGGATTTTAATATCTCTTGTAAAATTCTCAATTGTAGGAATAATATTCCATTTATACTCTCCAATTGCAGGTGGAGCAGTTTTTGAATCGATGGCTAATGCCTTAAGCTCTCTGTCTGGCATAAATATTTCTAGTTTATAAAGTTCTGTAATTTGGAAATTGTATTATATATATGAGCCAAAAACTTCTCTTTGGTTGTAGCAACTTTTTGTTCACTTTCATTATAAGAAGTTTTGAGCAACGTCTTTACCAAAGTGTCATAGCTGTTCCCAAACATTCTTCCAAGGACCCCATCTACCTTCCAATGATTTTTATTGTCTATAAATAATTTACCTACATCTAAATCCTTCAGTTCTTTTAAATTTGTAGTAAAAGCCCTATTATCAAACATAAACTCTCCAGGTGCAATACTATTTCGGACTTGATATATCCAGCCTGGTATAAATCTTTCACCTGTAAATGAATAGGCAAATTGTTTGAAATAATTATTTATTTCGTCACAATCTTCATTTGTAATTGTAGAATATTCAGTGATACGCTGCTCCTCCAATTTCTTAATAAACCCTCTTATTCCAATATCGCCAGTTGCTCCAGTTGCTCCTTCATTTGTAGTTAATACTATATGTGCTAGCGAAAAAAATGCCCCTAATCTATTGGCAAATATATCCCCTGCTTTATTTTCACTCCCAACAAAATCATTAAATGTTAGGTTAAAATGCCCATTTTTAAACTCTACTGCTTTGTATAAATATTCAGCTTTTTTATTTTCAGAATCCTTCAAGTTGTGAAAGAAGTCATATGCCGCACATGCCGATAACAATTCAACTAAATGAGCCTTGTTTTTCTGATCTTCCCCCCCTGTAATTACTTTATCTGGAGAATCCTCAGAACCAAATTCAGCATTAGTTATTGGCCATCCAATATGGTACATTCTTTTATAAGTACGCTGAACTGTGGGGTCATTTTGATAAAACTGCAATGCTGCTTGACTATTCAGAGCAAAATAAGAAGCATCTGCTATTACGCTATTTTCCTTTGTATTTTTCTGTAAATTTGTTGGTCTTCTAAATGTAAAATATTCAGTAAGTAAAGTTGCTCCGAACTTAATTCTATCAAAATTTATACTTTGATTACCATCAGAAGTTATTTTTATAAACTCTTGGAATGCCTTAGGAATTATAGGAATAGAAGAGGCCCCTGTGCCACCAAAGACAGAACCGAATACAAATACCTTAGCATCAGTTGCCAAATTTAGTTTTGAAATAAATCCATTTAATTCCTGCTCCTGTCGCTTGACATCGTATCCAGCTTTTACATTCACGGCTGCTTCAACAATTGCATGATACATGAAGTGTGAACCTAGATGGGTTTGTGCCCTGTATCCATGAGATAAGTTAAACTCCTGTACAGTATCCTTCTCTAAAAACAAATCAGAGACCCATTGATTAGCTCGTTTTTCTTCTCCTTCAACTAATTGACAAATACTCCTATAATTCGACCTTGCTCCTGCATAGTTTGTCCAGAAGCGATACAAATTTAATTGAGAAGAAAAAAAAGTATTTGAATTAGGATTCCCATTTTCTCCTTTTATTCTTCTATATAAATCTATCAAATTTTCAGTTTGTACTTTATTACCATTTTGCTCATCGGTATCAATTGTCAGAATATTAATTTCTTCATTATCAAACATTCCGATTGCACAAAGATGTACAAACGATTCGAGACATCTCATCCCGGTACCACCAATTCCTATTACAAATAGATTATCCATTTTGCTTCTAAAAAAATTACATCAAGAAAAATTAAAACCAGTTACCCAATTTACCATGCTTAAATATCTTACTTAATATATAGCCCAATAGAATATATGAAAAAAAGCCAATAATAATTGCTAAGGGCACTGCATCTGACCATTTTTCAAGCTCTCTCTTACTTCCAGGGGAGAATGCAAATATCGCCATGATATAAAAAAAAACAGGGTTTACTAGGGCTAAAATCCAAAACCAAATTCTTCGCTTTCGAGGATCTTTTGGATTAGCACCAGGTTCAAATGGTATTATTATTGAGATTAATATTGCTCCTAGTAGTACTACTGCGGCAAAAATAATGGATATAAAATATGCACTCATAGTTTGAAGGTTTAATTGTTAATACGTTTTTATTTTTTACTATTCGGTTCTAATTTTAAATAATACGAATATAAAATTCCACTTGGTTTTACTTCTTGTAATGTATTTCGAATAGATTCGAACAAAGAACTATTTACTCCATTTGACGAATTAATAATCGAATTCCATTTAAAGTCCTCTAACTGATTTGAATAATTTTCTGATGTGTTTTTTACAACATAATCGATCCTTAATAGCTTCTGATCATTTGCTGCAAATTTTCCATTGTAGTTTTTATGGAAAATTGTAATTAACTCTACTTCTTTAGGAGAGTTTTTTAATCTGTCCTTAAATATGTTTGACTCATAATCAAATATTTCAGGAATTACCTCTCCCGAACCCGATT
>CAYUFZ010000104.1:1385-1825 GCA_964444025.1 uncultured Emticicia sp. | reverse complement strand
ATTTTTTCTGGTACACATACTCCTTTTTTAATTTTGAAGAATTCTTCTCAAAATATTCTACAATTTCAGGATTTTCTTCATCTTTTTTACTCCAAATTGTATTTCCACCTTCATCTCTGTCTAACTCTGGCTTCATATTTTTCGCTCGTTCACATTTAACGAAATGGATATAGTCTGGCGTAATATCTGAAACACGTACTTCAACTTCATTTAATATATATGATTTATCATTGGAAACATCTAGATATAATTTTTGTGAAAATCGTTTTTTTTCTTTAAAATAATACTCATGTAAATCATTTAAACTTAAACCAAACTCAAATGCTTCAAATGTTTTTTTTTCATCAATTAATCCATTGTGATAATAGGTTAGTACCTCTGACTTGTCGCCCAAACTTAGCTCTGTTGTTTTAATATCATCTGGTGTTAACCCTGTTTTC
>CAYUFZ010000104.1:0-1375 GCA_964444025.1 uncultured Emticicia sp. | reverse complement strand
TTCCTCCGTAATTATTCGATACAATAAAAGGATTCGGATTTATTTCAAATTTCTTTAGGTCTATTAATCCAGCTCCTCTACCCTCAATTGCTTTGTTGAATTTTGTCAATAAACTATTATCCTCTATTTCTCCATAATTAAAAATAACAAAATATAGGTTTTTATCCCCTTCTAAACCAGTTTTACTATTTTTTTCATGATATTTACTATAAAATATACTTATAGAATTACCAGCTTGAACCCATTTGGTAAAATAGTCTTTGGCATAAGCATATTTCTGTTCTTTACCATCTGGAGTATATTCCTCAAAATCTGTAATTAAGATTGCATCATTTTTTGACGCCGTAATTTTCTTTAATGCCTCTTCTATTGGAGCCATAATATCAACATAACTATTATCTGAGATTACTTTATTATAAATATCTCTATAATCAGTAAAAGAAATTTTACCTATACCATTATGATTTTTTCCCAAACCAAACCAATCGATAGAATTACCTACCATTTTTTGACAAAAATAATCTATCAATTTTTTATTTGTTTCGCTAGAATATGCTTGTACCATTCCATCTGAGAAATCTACATAAATAGCCTGATTTCCTCTTTTATCGTTAGTATTTTCACTTAAAGTAACTTCGTGATAAGGAATGATAAATTCTTGAAACTGATCCATCTCGGTCAGCTTAGCCGCTGGAAATATCCACGAACAAGAAACAAAAAAACTCGTAGTAATGATGAAACTTATTGTTGTTACAACTTTTGCAAAGTATTTGTTTTCCATTTTTAAATTATTAATTATTTAATGTATCTTTTTCCATCGCATCAAGAAATCCTTCAATTTGATTTCCATAATTTTTCAACGTTTCCTTTGTTTCTTTGAGATTTTGTTTAAGCAAAATATAATTAAATTTACCCTTAGTCTCTTCAAACTCCTCTACCTGTAATGCTGTATAGTCCTCTCTATTTATTACTATATCATGTTCCAATTCACCGATTTTCTGCTCCAATAACAATAAATCTCCCTTATTCAATTTTCCATCTCCATTAGTTTGAATTTCTTCTATTTCAAACGCCAATTCATCAATTTGTTCTTGTTGTTTATCGCACGATACAAGCATAATAGCAATAAGCTGACATAATAAAACAGTCACAATTGTCTTAGTGTTGAAAACTTTTATCTTCATTATTTTACTGAATTTATATGGTATATGACTTTAGAGTATTTTTTTCGTCATCATCTCTACCGCACTATCTTACCTGAAAGATAAGACTTTATTTATCTTTGACTCTTATGATTTTTAGCTGATTCTTTAACACTCGCAAATCTATCAAATACACTTTATAAAACAAGTCCTATTTAAGCACTCTAAAGACT
>CAYUFZ010000103.1:8028-8765 GCA_964444025.1 uncultured Emticicia sp. | reverse complement strand
GGTGGCAAACCGAAACTGGCGGCATCATGATTTCTGCCATGGCGGGTATCACCACTCTAAAACCTGCTTGGGCTTCACTCCCTCTTCCGGGCGTACAAATGATGCTGGTGGACGAAAATGGCAACGAAATCCAGGGAGGAAATGTTAGTGGAAATCTTTGCATCAAATTCCCTTGGCCTTCGATTCTTCGAACAACCTGGGGTGACCATGAAAGATGCCGTACCAATTATTTCTCGGCTTATCCCAATTTGTATTTTACAGGCGACGGTGCTATGAGGGATGAAAATGGATTTTATAGAATTACAGGCAGAGTAGATGATGTCTTGAATGTTTCTGGACATAGAATTGGAACTGCCGAAGTAGAAAATGCCATCAATATGCATACAGGGGTGGTCGAAAGTGCGATTGTAGGCTATCCGCATGACATCAAAGGGCAAGGAATTTATGCTTATGTGATTTGTGAGAGCGAGAGTTTTGACCAAGAATTGACAAGAAAAGACATTCTTGCCACTGTTTCAAGGGTAATCGGGCCGATTGCAAAGCCTGATAAAATTCAATTCGTTACGGGTTTACCTAAAACTCGTTCAGGGAAAATTATGCGAAGAATTTTACGCAAAATTGCGGAAGGAGAAACCTCTAATCTTGGAGATATTTCGACTTTGCTCGACCCAGGCGTAGTGGAAGAAATCAAAAATGGTGCAGAAGTAGTTATTTCTTGGGCTGATTTAGATGCAGTT
>CAYUFZ010000103.1:0-8018 GCA_964444025.1 uncultured Emticicia sp. | reverse complement strand
AAAAAAAGCTTCTCTGAAATATCAGAGAAGCCTTTTTAATTTCATTAAACCAAATATAAATCGCTATTTTTCAAGTATTTAGCAAAAGTAATTTTTAAAAAAACATATTTCAAAATCATTCCTCCTCAATTAATTTTTGCTATCTGTTTTTGTTGGGTATTCAGTTCAATAATAAAATCCACTTCAGGTACTTTTAATTTTTCTTGGCTTAACAACATCGTAATTTGCCCCCTATGATGTGCCGCATGTAACGAAAGGTGCGTAAGTATTTCATGCACCGTAATAATATAATCAAACTCCCCAGGTGGAATTTTATAAGCAATTAGTTGATTATAATCTTGCTTGTCGATGACGGCAAGCATCTCATTATAATTAATTTCGAGTAACTCAAGCATGATATTTAGCTCAAATACCTCATTCAGACGAACTTCACTGTTTGTATTATTGATTCTATCCAGCCAGATTCTCTGAATAGCTATTTCGTGGGAGAATATTTCTAAAACTTTGGGAGGAATCGAAGCCGAAGAAACAAGTACTTCGAGAATACACAAATTAGCCCAATGTTCGTGCGTAAACAAACTTTCAAAATATTTTTTCATCATTCAAGAAAGCAACAATGGAATGATAGCCGCCCAAAAGATATTGGGCAGCCTTTGGGTCTTATCTTCGTAACTTTTCTACCTCCGCCAATACCTCAGCAATCCCCATCAATGGGATTCTTACCCAAGTAGGTCTGTAATTGACTTCATAGCCTATTTCATAAACTGCTTTTTCCAATAAATGAAAAAGCAAAAGATAGTTGATTTCATTATTATCTTTGAACAATGGATGCGGCGAGCCAAAAACATTCAGATATTCCTCAATATAAGTATCTTTGATTAGCTTATACCACCTATCTGCGGCTCTTTGGAGAATTAAGGGGTTTTTATCACTTGTTTCTGTTGAATTAAACAATTTAGCTGACACAGCATAATGATACGAACGAATCATTCCTGCCACATCTTTTAGTGGAGAATGTTTTATTTTCCTTTCCTCAATACTACTTTCTGGCTCTCCCTCAAAATCAATAATTATCAAATCATTTTTACTTGCCAACACTTGCCCCAAATGAAAATCACCATGAATCCTGATTCGGTATGAGTGAAGTGGTCGAGTCAAAACTTGGTCTATAAAATCCAATATCATATCTTTTGCCTCCATAAATCGCCATGCCAAGGCTTGGGCTTGTTCGTCCAGCAACAAATAATTATCTGTGAGCAAATGATATCTTTTTTCTAATAAATTTTCAAATTTTTGGTGTAAATATCTTCTATATGGCCTATCGAATGGTTCGGCATTAAATGATTCTGCCCCTCTTAGTGCAAATAGAGCTTGGTGCATTTCGGCTGTTCTGATTGCCAATTGCGATACCTTATCAAAAACAGATTCTTTGATTTGAAAATTTCCTTCAACAAAAGCTGCCAAGAAATCATTAAGATAATCGCCAGTCAAGCTCCAATCATCTTTATCACTTTCCACTACTTCCACCATTACACCAAAAGTTATTTCTGGGGCAAGTTTTCTTTTCCAAGAGATGCTCCCTGCAAATCTCGGAATATTTCTAAACTCCGAATTTTCCGTAATAAACTCAAGCATTTCTGCTTCAGGGTTGGCTTGGTCGAATATTTTACGATATAATTTAAGAAAATATTTCCCTCCAAATACCATCGCAGAATTTGAAGAATCGATGTTTGGCAAAATGGACTCACAGAACTCACCGTCTTCAACAAATGCTTTTCCCTTCTGAAAAACTAAATGATTTTGGTCTATTTGACTGATATTTTGTTCATGAAAAACTGCTTTAAACAATGCTTCTCTAAACTTTGAATCGTATATTGCATCGACCAAAAAGCCATTTTGCTCCTCCAAATTAGCTTTACACAAAATCCCTTTGGAAGGCAAATCAACAGCAGATTCCACGTCTATAAATGACAATGGGATTAAATAAGATTCATTTTGTCCTTCTTGATATTTGACTTCAAATATCATAAAAACAAAATCTTCAAAATGAATACAATCTTTTACTTTGAGTTGCTTGAGCTGGCGAGCCTTTCCCGCAAACCAACGGCATTGATTGATATAAGTCGGCAGGATATTATCTTCCAAAACCGAATGAACATATTTGTTTTTTTCAAAACCATCCCATTCGATGGCTAATACATAGTCTGACATTTTATGATGTTTAATAGTTTGAGGGAATCGAAAATTATAAAGCTATTGCTGATTTTGCAAATTTTTCCTTCATTCTTTTCTGTAAATAATTGAATTTTAATCAATGACGAAAAAACAAGTCCAACTTTTCTCAAAGATTAGCCTATTAAATAAAAATGTTTGAATCCCATGATTTTTATTTAAGTTCTCTTCTTGTTCAAAAAGCATAGCAATTTTTATATCATTTTTCCCTCAAATACACATACTGCAGGTCCTTCCAAGTAAACAGAATCAAAACTTTCATTGAATGAAACCGACAAATTCCCTCCTTTGGTAATAATATTGATAGGACTTTGCATCTTAAAGTTCAAAAAGGCAGACAAAGCAGCGGCTGTCACTCCTGTACCACAAGAGAAAGTTTCATCTTCTACCCCCCTTTCATAAGTACGTACATAAATCGTATCCTCCGAAACCCTCTCCACAAAATTCACGTTAGTCCCTCCCCTTTCAACCCAATAAGGAGCATAGCGGATAGATTTTCCATCTTGGTACACATCGACTTGCTCTATGTTTTTTACGAATCGTACATAATGTGGCGACCCCGTATTCATAAAATCATATTCGTCTGTGTGTTCAATGCCATGCACCCGTCCCATTTTAAGAGATATTTTTTCTTGGGTAGTATCTGCCAAATGCTCTCCATCTACCGCAATAAATTTAGTTTTATTTTGAAATATACCTAAGTCTTCTGCAAACCGAACAGCACTTCTGCCCCCATTCCCACACATGCTACCTTCCAAGCCATCAGCATTGAAATAGACCATCCGAAAATCATATTCTGGGTCATTTTGTATTAAAATTAAGCCATCTGCCCCAACCCCAAATCGACGATGACATAAAAAAGCGATGTTCTCTTTTGTCGCCGGAAATAGACCTTCTCTATCATCTACCATCACAAAATCATTACCGGTGGCTTGATATTTATAAAATTGATAATTACTAAGCTGATTCATCCTAATTATTGTTTAAACATATTGAGCGAAATTACTTGAAGTATGACATTTTTACAAATTTTATTTTGCTCGTTCTGCCATTTTCTATCTATAATTTTGCAAGCTCAAATTATAGATAAAACACTACATTGTTTCGATTAACAACAATTTTAAAAAGACATTCATCCAAAAAAGCACCTAATTCAGCAAAAAATGCCATCATTTTCGCAAAAAAAATCATCATAACTTTTCGATTTCAACCTTTAGATTATTAGATTTACATAAGAATTTCAACCTTATTTTCAATATAAACATGAAAAGTATCTTCAACAGATTCCTCCTTGCCTTGCTCTGTCTGAGTTTCACGGCTCTTTCGGTTACTTACGGACAAGTAGGACAAAGCAAAGTCTTGGTTTTTTTTAAAACCAAAGGGTGGAAGCATAGTAGTATCCCTTTTGGAATAAAAGCCATACAAAAATTAGGCATCGAAAATAATTTTTCGGTAGATACCAGTTCCAATTCAGAAGTATTTTCAGACCAATCCCTAAAACAATACCGTGCCGTTATCTTCAACAACACAACAGGGGATATTCTTAACAACGAACAACAAGCAGCTTTTGAAAGATATATTCAAGCGGGCGGAGGATTTGTGGGCATTCATTCTGCCGCAGATACCGAATATACTTGGGCATGGTATGGCGAATTGATAGGAGCATATTTTAGTAGCCATCCCAATCATCCGAATGTACGAGTAGGTGCCATTGAAGTACTCGACAAAAAACATCTATCCACCGCACATTTGCCTGATAATTGGCAAAGAACTGACGAATGGTACAGCTACAAAGGATTCTTTCATGGAATCAAAGTATTGGCAAATTTAGATGAAAATACTTACGAAGGAGGAACAAATGGCGGAAATCACCCCATTAGCTGGTATCATGAGTATGATGGAGGAAGGGCTTTTTACACTGGATTAGGCCATACAGATGAGAGTTACTCCGAACCTTTATTCCTACAACATTTGCTCGGAGGCATTCAATATGCCATTGGAAAAGAACAAAGCTTGGATTACTCAAAATCATATTCTAGGGCTGTTCCTGATGAAAATAGATTCCAAAAAACAGTGCTTGTAAATGACTTAAATAATCCAATGGAGCTTGCCGTAGCAAATGACGGACGTATATTTTTCACAGAATTATCGGGAAATTTTTCGGTTTTTGATACAAAAACAAATAAACACCAATTGATTCACCGATTTCCGGTCACGATGAAAGGAGGAACTGGTATGATTGGTATCACACTTGACCCAAATTTCGACAAAAATCAATGGGTTTATCTATATTATTGCCCACCAATCGAAGGAGAGCCAATTATTTATAATTTATCGAGATTTACGATAGACAAAAACAATAAAATAGACTTAAATTCCGAAAAAATCTTACTTCAAGTTCCAGTTTCGGCAAATGGTGGCTCGCACCATGGCGGCTCATTGGCATTTGATAAAAACGGACATCTATTTCTTTCAACAGGCGATAGTACGACCCCTTTCCCTTCCGATGGTTTTGCCCCTATTGATGAACGACCCGAAAACAAGGACAAATCGATGGATGCCCAACGTTCGGCTTCCAATACAAATGATTTGAAAGGTAAAATCTTGAGAATTCATCCAAAAAATGATGGAACTTACGACATTCCTGAAGGCAATTTATTTCCAGTTGGTATGGAAAAAACAAGACCAGAAATATATGCCATGGGCTGTAGAAATCCATACCGCATTGCTGTTAATCCAAAGACATCAACAGTCTATTGGGGGGAAATTGGACCTGATGCTGGCGAAGATAAAGTACGTGGACCAAGAGGGTATGATGAATTTAATCAAGCTAAAAAAGCAGGCAATTTTGGTTGGCCTTATTTTGTTGGCAATAATTATGCTTACTCGGAATGGGACTTTGCAACGGCAACACCTGGCCCTACATTTGACCCGCTCAAGCCCTTCAATAATTCTCCAAACAATACGGGCTTAAATGAATTACCCGCAGCCACTCCTCCCATGATTTGGTATCCTTATAGTTTATCTAAGGAGTTTCCAGAGCTTGGTACTGGTGGAAGAAGTGCCATGGCGGGACAATTCTATACATTTAACAAAAATTCTCAAAATCCCAATCAATTACCTTCCTATTACGATGGAGCTTTATTTGTGTTCGATTGGATGAGAAATTGGATGTTGGCTCTCCGATTCGATGAGCAAGAAAAATATATTCGGTCGGAAAAATTTATGCCAAACTTTGGTGATTTCCGCCGCCCGATTGATTTGGCGTTCAGCAACGACGGCATCATGTATGTATTGGAATATGGCTCGGTCTATGGTGCAGACAATGTGGATGCGAGATTGGTAAAAATTGAGGATAATTCTCAAAATAGAGCCCCAGTAGCAGCAGCTTTTTTTGTAGATGAACAAGCCATTAACAAAGTAAATGAACAATCTTTTATTACGTCAGAAACCAAAAATTACCCCAAACCTAAAGAATTATCAGGAAAAACTCCATTCTCTTTCAAAGCCCGTGGCAATGCAACAGACCCCGACTTTGACGACAAAGTGCATTTCGAATGGTATTTAAAAGGCAAACAAATCGGGAAGGGCAATGAAATTTCATACACCATAAAAAATTCAGGAAAACATTCCTTAATATTCAAAGCAACCGATGCCAAGGGTTTATCTTCTTCAGATACTTTGAGTCTAATTTTGGGTAATCAAAAACCAGAAATAAATGTCAAAAGCCAACAAAATCTATCTTTTTATTGGGAAAACCAAGTATTTGATTACGAAATTGTAGTAAAAGATACAGAAGACAAATCAATCAATACTAAAAAGATAAAAACTTTTTATAATTATAATCCACAACCACTCAGCCCAGAATCAGGAACTTCTCAAAGCTCAAAAGCAATCAAACAAATTGAAGCGGGTTCTATCGGAAAAACACTGATTGAAAGCAGCGATTGCAAAGCTTGTCACACCCTCGATAAAACAGCGGTAGGGCCTTCGTTTGTTGCAATATCAAAACGTTATACCGGTAGAGAGGGCTCTGTTCAATTATTGACCAAAAAGATTATTGAAGGTGGAGGTGGCAATTGGGGAAATACGCACGTGATGGCAGCTCACCCTCAATTAGCCAAACAAGACGTAACAGAGATGGTTAATTATATCCTTTCGCTTTCAGACCCGAAAAAAGATTTTAAATCCATTGGAACGAAAGGGAAATTAAGTTTGGATGAACACAAAAACGAAAAAATCAAAGGATTTTTCACAATCAAAGCCACTTATACCGATAACGGATTTGCTAATTTGCCTCCGCAAAAAAATGAAACACAGGTAGAGCTAAGATACCATGTACTGAGAGCGATGGATGCTGATAGTCACCCTGGATTTAATTTTGAATGGGGACAATTGCGACAAGGGGATTCAAAGGCATATTTGGTGTACAAAAATATTGATATGAAAAATATTCAAAATATTAGTTTTGAATATGCTTCTTTAGATAAAAATGGAGAAATAGAAATCAGACTCAACTCTATGGCGGGTCCTGTTTTAGGTAAAATTGCCTACCAAGCCACTGGAAGTTGGGATAAAATGAATTGGGTCAATTGCCCTCTTGATAAAAATCTAAATGGATTCTATGATTTATATTTTGTTGCAATCAAGAAAGAAAAACCCAACGATAAAATAATTAAATTCAAATCAATCAAATTTGAATAAACATATCCCCAATAAAACTGACCAAGACCCATTTTGGTCAGTTTTATTTTAATAAATCAACAAACTCAAACCTATCTCCATCAAACAATCCTAAATCACTCATTTTTAATGATGGGATGACCAACAACGCCATGAAAGAGAGCGTCATGAATGGTGATTTTAAACAGCAATTGAGCTGAGATTTTACAAATTCATCGATACTGATATAATTTTTTGTAACCTCATAAGCATCACCATCAGACATCAACCCAGCAATTGGCAAAGGTAAAATTCCTTTTTTTGAATTACTTACCGCAGATAAGCCCCCTTTTTCCCTAATTATCAGATTAATAGCCTCCTTGATAGAATCATCATCTACCCCAACTGCAATAATATTATGAGAATCATGGGCAACAGATGAAGCCAAAGCACCTTCAGACAAGCCAAAATTTTGAATAAATCCAATGGCAGGTTTGGACGGTTGATAACGATTAATCACGACAATTTTTAGAATATCTTTATCAATATCTGATACAACATAATCGTTTTCTATTTTTGCTTGTAATTCTTTCTGTTTGGTGATTAACTGTCCATCAATCGCTTGAATGACCTGAATGACATTCTTTCCGTCACTTTTCAATAATAAATCTTCATTTTTTATAAATTCACAATTGAAATGATTGATAATTTCAGAAACTTCTTGCACAATCATACTATTGCCACTTTCTGCCACCAAATTACCTTCAATATAAGTTTGCATCACATTCAAATCACTTAGATTATCGACCACAATAAAATCAGCGGCATCCCCTTCTCTCAGCAAGCCCACTTCCATTCTATAATGCAATACCGGATTAATTGATGCCATTCTGAATGCCTTAAACTTATCCAAACCTTTCTCAATAGCCCTTTTTACTAATTGATTGATATGCCCTACAAGCAAACTATCTGGGTGTTTATCATCAGAACAAAACATCATATTTTCAAAAAACTCATGAGCAAGCGGAATCAATTCATCAAAATTTTTCGCTGCACTTCCCTCCCGAATCAATATTTTCATTCCAATATTTAAATATTGTTGGATTTAAAAATAATTCATTAAA
>CAYUFZ010000102.1:3403-8797 GCA_964444025.1 uncultured Emticicia sp. | reverse complement strand
CCTAATCATGTGACTATCGCTGGGGAGTCTGCTGGCTCAATTGCTGTAAGTTATCTCATGTCGTCACCATTATCTAAAGATTATTTGGCTGGTGCTATTGGAGAGAGTGGAGCAGGAATTCATCCGACAATGGCTCCTGTAACATTGGTTGAGGCAGAGAAAGAGGGGCTTGCTTTCTCTAAAAGTTTTGGCGTAAATTCATTGAAAGACTTGAGAAGTTTATCCACTCGAGATTTATATGAAATGTACGATGAATCAAAAAGATTTGGATTTCCAGTTGTATTGGATAATTATTTCTTGCCTGCAAAATTACCACAAATTTATGCTGAACATAAACAAGCTCAAATTCCTTTACTTTTAGGCTGGAATTCGGCCGAAGTTCCTCACATGATGTTTATGCAAGGAAAGGCTTTGACAACTGAAAACTACATAGAAAGAGTAAAAAAAGAATATCCTGATTCATACGAAGAAGTATTGAAATTATATCCTGCTTCAAACGATAGAGAGTTGTTACTTTCGGCAACAGCATTATCTTCCGATAGATTTATATCTTATAGTACATGGAAATGGTTTGATTTACATCGAAACAATTCTTCACAACCAGTTTATAGATATTTATATAGTAAGTTGCGTCCTGCGTTGGTAGATCAATCTTTAGCTTCTGGTTTGGCTGGAGGTACCGTTAAAAAAGAAGGTGCTGCTCCGAAAGCACCTGAGGCTGTTGGGGCTCCGCATGCGTGCGAAATAGAGTATTGTATGGGAAATCTACATTTAGTGAAGGAATACGCCTGGACTTCAGATGATTATAAAGTTTCTTCTGCCATGCAGAATTATTTTGCAAATTTCATTAAAACGGGTAATCCAAATGGAGAAAATTTGCCACTTTGGTCAGCTGCAAAAGCAGGAGATAATCAACCTCCAGTGATGATTTTAGATGTTGATTCTAAAGAGGTTAAAGATAATTTTCAACCTCGTTATGAATTTTTGGACAAGGCTTACAAGAACAAATAATTTAAACTATTAAACTAAACTACGATGAAAATTAAGTATTTATTAGCTTTTTTCCTTGGGGCTAGCTATTTCAGATCGCAAGCCCAAATGAGTGTCGGAGAAAATATTGCTGTTACTTCGACTGATGCGGGAAAAGTGCGAGGGTATATTCATAATAATATTTTTACTTATAAAGGCATTCCTTATGCGGAAGCGGAGCGATTCATGTCTCCAGCAAAAGCAAAGTCATGGTCAGGAGTAAGAAGTTCTTTGGTTTATGGTCCTGTGGCACCTTTATTAGACCCAACCACTAAAGTTCAGGATGAGGGTGAATTTGTTTTTCATCATGACTGGGGTTATACAGCCGAAGATTGTATGCGTTTGAATGTCTGGACTCCAGGTATCAATGATGGCAAAAAACGTCCGGTGATGTTTTGGATTCATGGGGGTGGTTTTACCGCTGGTTCTTCTCAAGAATTACCTTCTTATGATGGTGAAAGTTTAGCTAAAAAAGGTGATGTTGTTGTCGTTTCGATAAATCATCGTCTCAATATTTTAGGTTTTTTAGATTTGTCTGCTTATGGTGATAAATACAAAAATTCGGCTAACTTAAGTATTCTTGATATCAAAGTTGCTTTGGAATGGGTAAAAAATAATATTTCTAATTTTGGCGGTGACCCGTCCAATGTGACAATTTTTGGGCAATCGGGTGGAGGAGCAAAGGTTAATACCTTAATGGCAATGCCTTCTGCAAAGGGCTTGTTTCATAAAGCGATAAATCAGAGTGGGTCATTTAGGTCGAATATGTTGGAGAAATCAGAGACTCAGTTGATTGCTGCTGAGGTTTTGAAAAATCTAGGTATTTCTTCATCAGAAGTTGATAAAATTCAAAAAGTCCCTTTTGCTGATTTAAGCGAGGCTGGAAAAAAAGCTCTAAAAACAGTTGCGGATAAAATGAAGGCAGAGGGGAAATCTGCTCCTGGGTTTGGCTTAAGCTGGGGACCTAGTCGTGATGGCGAGGTATTGCCTTATCAGCTTTTTTCTCAAGAGGCATTTGAACTGTCAAAGGAAATTCCTTTGTTGATTGGGTCAACCAAAACTGAGTTTACTCCTTTTATGGGAATGGCAACATTTGCAGCAGATGAAAAGCAGATTTTGGATGTCATTAAAAAAAGATATGATTCGAAGGCAGATGCTTATGTTGTAGCGGCTAAAAAAGCCTATCCTGTGCTGAAAAAGCCTTCAGATTTATTAGATATTGATTTTTCATTCCGCCCAGGAGCGGTGCTACAAGCCAATACAAAATCTGAAACGAATGGCTCTGCTCCAGTTTATATGTATATGTTTACTTGGGATTCTCCAATCATGGATGGCAAGTTTAAGTCGCTCCATTGTATGGAAATACCTTTTGTATTCAACAATATTGCTCGTTGTGAGGAAATGACTGGAGGGGGAAAAGACGCTTATGTATTGGCAGATAAAATGAGTTCATCATGGATAAATTTCGCTAAAACAGGCAATCCTAATCACTCAACTTTACCAAAATGGATGCCTTATACCTCAAAAAATGGTGAGACGATGTTTTTTGATATTAAATGTGAAATTAGACATCACCACGATAAAGAGCTTTTAGACTTGGTTACGAAGTAATCGTTTACAGAATTTTCTTAGTACAAAAAACCTCAATCTGAAATTGAGGTTTTTTTGTACTTGAATGGCCTAAAAGAAAAAACCCCGCCAAAATAAGCGGGGGATTTCTCAACTTTATAGCCATGAAAACTAATACTAATCAAAACTCTTGAATAAATTAAGCTAATTTCAACTTTAACTCATTCAATTTTTTACGAACCGAAGCGTCAATCTGTGTATCACCTACACTTAGGACATAGCCTCCGATTATTTTTTCGTTTATTTTTTCTTCCAACACAATCTCTTTTCCAAGAGCATTCCCCACAATTGAGATAAACGATTTTCTTTGTTCTTCGGTTAGTGGAGTAACTGTTGTTACATTAACTTTCTGAACACCTTTTTGTAAATTGTACAATTTATCAAATTCAACCGCAATAGAATAAATTAAATTTTCACGGTTTTTCTTTGTCAAGACATTAAAAATCGAATAAGTAACCGGGTGGACAATATTTTCAAAAGTTTTTCTCAAAATAGCCAATTTTTTATCATGTCTTACAATTGGATTCCCCAAGACCACTAAAAATTGACGATTTTCATCACATACTTTTTTGAAAGTATCCATGTCATCGTTTACTTCCTTAACGATATTCTTCTCTGTTGCAAGGTCAAATAATGACTTTGCATATCTGTAAGCAACTACTGAATCTGCCATATATTTTGAGCTAATACTCGATTTTTGCTTGCAACCTTTACAAATTTACAACCGAGTTTATCAATAATACAAATATTGTTTAATAATTTTTTGCAAAAAAAAGAATGTTTTCGTTTTATACTTTAAATGTTAGTAAAAAAAGAAACAATACATTTTTGAAAAAATTATCTAATTAGTTTAATTTAGCTTCTGAGATTAAATTGCTTACTAAAGCTTCCTGAGATTTTATATCTGCAAGTTCTTTTCGGATAACTTTTTCTGCAATTTCAATGGAGAAACTTACCATATCCTTTTTCATTTGAGCCACTAAAGCAACTTTTTCTTGCTGGATACTTTCTCTGGCATCAGCAATGATTTTGTTACTTTCTACTATGGCTCTTTCTTTAGCTTCCGAAACCAAATTGTCGGCTGCATTTTTTGCTTCACGAATGACCTTGTCTCTTTCTGCTCTTGCTTCGGCTAATATTTTATCGTTATCAGCTTTAAGCTTAGCCATTTCTGCACGAGTATCTTCTGCCATTTTCAACGCAGACTCAATAGAATCTTCACGTTCTTTTAAGGCAGAAAGAATCGGTTTCCAAGCAAATTTCTTTAAAGCAAAAACAAGAATTCCGAAAACTAATACCATCCAAAACAATAATCCAATGGCAGGGGTTAGCAATTCCATAATTAATAAAATTATAATTGTAAATGAATCTATCTAATTGTTTTTTGTTAAACAAAACCTATTTTGACGCCTAATGCGAGCAAAATAGGTTTTATAATTGATAAGCTTGCTTATAATTATGCCAATTTGAAAGAAATCAAAAGACAAATTACTGCTGCAAACAATGCTACTGCCTCTACTAGGGCTGCAATGATAATCATCATCGTTTGGATTTTGTTGGCAGCTTCAGGTTGGCGTGCTACACCTTCCAAAGCACTTCCTCCAATTTTACCTAAACCGAATCCTGCACCAATTGCTGCTAAACCAGCACCAAAAGCGGCACCCATTACTGCAAGACCACGGCTATCAGCTGTTGCCTGTAAAAGAATTTGTAAAAAAGACATGATAAAGCAATTTATATAAGTGAAACAAAAATGCTAAAAAATCAATGACCGTGGTCTGCATCGTGATGCTCTTCAATGGCAGAACCGATATACATTGATGAAAGTAAAGTAAAAATAAATGCTTGTAAAAATGCCACCAATAACTCAATTGTATTCATAAATAAAGTAAAAAGAGTTACTACTCCACCAACCGCAAAACTTTTGAATATGAAAATCAAACTTAATAAGCTCAAAATGATGATGTGTCCAGCAGTAATATTTGCAAAAAGACGTATGGTCAATGACATTGGTTTCATGAATACTCCAGCAATTTCTACTACCCACATCAAAGGTAACATTGCAACAGGAACACCTTCTGGTTTCACCAAGTGCATCCAATAATGTTTGTTAGCATTGATATGAGTAATGATGAACGTAATTACAGCCAAAAATAGTGTTATGGTTATATTACCAGTCAAGTTTGCTCCTCCAGGAATCAAACCTAATAAGTTATTGACCAAAATAAAGAAGAAAAGAGTCAATAAATAAGGCAAATATTTTTCATATTTGGGCCCAACATTTGGCTTAACAACCTCATCTCTGATAAAAAATATGATAGGCTCCAAAAATGATTGTAAGCCTTTGGGAGCTTTCCCTCTATTTTTCTCAAAGCTTTTTGCCACGGTCATCATCATTGATATCAAAATGATGGCACTTAGCAACATAGAAGCTACATTTTTAGTAATTGAAAAATCATATACATGAATTTTTTCATCAATACTGCCATCTCTATTTAATCTATGAATGTGTTCATGAATATTGATGTATCCGTTATGAACACCACCTCCTTCATGAAATCTATTCGATGAGAAAACTTCAACCCCATAAGCCTTCGTGTATAAAATAACAGGAAGAGGCATCGTCAGACCATGTGCAAACTCCCACTCATGCGAATCTGAAATGTGGTGCATAATCATCTGGGCAATATCAAACTTCTCTTCGGCATGTGAAGAATGTTCGGCGTTCTCCGATTT
>CAYUFZ010000102.1:0-3393 GCA_964444025.1 uncultured Emticicia sp. | reverse complement strand
GAAGAAGTCTCTGGCTTTGCCGATTGATGTGCCGCTGTATGTTCTTCTTGTCCGATTGACAAGTGATTGACAAACACAGACAATGATAGAATGATTAGTAATTTGGTGGTAAGATTACGCAACATATTTTTTTAATTATTCGGTCAATTATTAATGTGAATTTAATCACTTTCTGAATTTTGCCGCAAGTTACGACTTAAATTCCAAATCTCAAAAATTGTATAACATAAATATAGTACAAAAAAATTTAAAATAAATATTTCTTGGTTTTTTACGCCTAAATACAATTCAAGTCCTATGAATAATAGACTAAAAATTAACCTCAAAACAATACTACTCAGATAAATTATTATAAAATTTTTGTTATTTTCCTTGATTCCTAATCCAATCAGTCGATGAAATATAATAGACAAAACTAAGAAAAATATTAATATTGTCCATTTTTGAGGGTGAATATAATCTGAAATACCAATCAGCGGAGCTAAAAAAAATGCAATTACCCAGCCGATTGTCAATAGAATAGTTTTATACATGTCATTCGTCAAAATTACTTACTTGTTTAATTACTTGATACAGAGCTAGTCCGATAAATGTAAGCGAAAAAATAAGTGTAAATACAGGTTGTTTACTGGTGTAGTAGCCATCTAATCGATAGCCTACGTATGTTCCTAATACAATTGTAATTGTCATTTGTAGTCCGATTTGACTAAAAACTACCCAATTTTTTTGCTTTTTTTTCGGTTTTTGCATGAGGCTTTATATTTTGATAAAGTTTTTATATTCACCGATTCTCCAACCAGTTAATTGTTCAAATTTTAATAAAATTTTATTTTTTAAATTATAGCTTTTTTGTTGAATATCAAAGTTGAATTGCCATGCCATTTGATTGATTCTTTCCTGCATGACTTTTGGGTGAGTTTCTTCAAACTTTTGTAAGGAATCTATTTTGGAGTAGTCGAATGTTTCTCCTACCTTAATTTTTTCATTTATTTCTTCGTCTGTGTGCCAAAACCTGCTCACTCCTTTGATTTTTTCTGCCATTTTTTGGGGTGGTTTTACCCATCCATAGTGAAAGATATAGGCATCAATTGCTTTTACACGTAGTTTTTTATTATTTGCAAACCTAAAACCTTGGGCATCTCTATAAGCTCTAATAGTGGGCTTGTTGCGAATTATTCTGATTTCTTGTCTATACCATTTTCTTGCGTCTGCTACAAAATTATATGAACCGTAAAAATGCTTGTACTTGAATAGTAGTCCATCTACATGATTATCATTTTTATAGGCCAACATAGCCTCTCGGATGGTATCTAAGTATTTTTCGTGTACAATCTCGTCACTTTGAATATAAAATGCCCAAGTAGTATCAGGACTAATTTCTCGGTATGCTTTATCTGTTTCTACTGCTAATACTTTTCCTCCGGCTCTCAAGGTATCATCCCATTGGGTTTGTATGATTTTTATTTTTTCACTTTTGATGCTTTTGATTAAATCCAATGTGCCATCATCAGAGTCTCCCACAGACACAATAAATTCATCACAGATAGATAAAATAGATTGGATTGATTCAATGACTGGATAATCATATTTGACAGCATTGCGTATGATTGTGAAGCCGGTTACTTTCATGTAAATTTTGGTATTTATTTACAAAATTACAATAAATAAACCATTGCCCTGTTTTTGTTTGGGATTTTTTTGTGAAGAATTATATGATGAGACATTACCGAACTGATGCTCGGTAATGTTTATAGACATAATCACACAACAATATTTAGTAATCTTTTTTGGAAACTGGTGTTATTTTAAAAATTCATCAGGCGATTTCTTTTTTACCTGCACCCACGCTTGCTTTATATACCGTACTAGGTGGGAATTTGAATTTTGTCTTAAAAAGTCTTGTAAACCCTGATGGATGATTGAATCCAACTTTATAAGATACTTGGGCGATACTGTATTGACCAGTCTGTAAAAGTTCTTTCGCAAATAAAAGCTTTTTGTTTAGTATATGTTGATGAGGGCTTTCTTTGAAAACCTCAAAAAATATAATTTTAAATTTGCTGGTACTCATGCCTGCCATATCAGACATTTCCTTGATTGTCGGCGATATTTTTGGAAAATTACTAATAACTTTTTGCTCAATTTCAATTATTTTCTTGACATCCACATCTTTAAACTGAGTATTATTGTCTGATTTAAACTCCAAATTCAATTGTATAAACAGCGAATGTATGAATTGTGCGGCATAAGATTGTATAAGGATTTCTTTAAATTCAGACATACTTAATTGCTCCAAAAACAACAAATGTCTTGAAGAAACAACACTATGGCTCTGTGCAAATTCTCTAAAAATACTTCTCAAAACAAAGTCATTGACAGCCTCAGGATCTGGCATATTACTTTGCAACCATTTTTTGTTGATACAAATACATAATGACAAAGTAAGGGGAGTATTGATATAAACACACAAATACGCTTCGTTTAGGTATTCATTTATGGCATACGTTAAACTTTTAACATCGTCCCTTTTTTCAGAAGAAAGACAGAAAAAGCTAGATTTTTGTTCGTAATTATAGATGTTTACCCCTGAAACTAACTTTAAATTACTGATGTCTGTTTTTTTATTTCTTGATTTACCCGCTATGTAATCAAAATTGATGCTTATTTTTGGGTTCATACCTGTTTTTCGGTTTTTGGGCTAAATTTTGAGAATTAAATTTCTAATACAAAGATTGCATTAAAATCATTTCATTAGCAAATACAGGTTTGAAAATTGGTGATAAACGGCTAATTTTTGGTGATAAAAGTATTTTTACTTATCAAAAAAGTTATCAATTCAGCTTTTTTTTTTATTAAAAAGGTTTTTGATTGTGCTTCTGATATATAGATTTCATTATTGAATTATCTCCAATATTTGTTTCTTAAAAATTTTGCCTATGGGTAGCTCAATGTCATCAAGTAATATGGTTTCAGTATTTTTTAAGCCAGTGATGTAATCTTTGTTTACGACGTATTTTTGATGAATTTTAAAGAAGCGGCTGTCTAAATCTTGCTCTAATAATTTTATCAGTGATTTTTTTAGGACATATTTTTTTTCTTTGGTATAAATAAAAGAATAATTCCCGTCGGATTCAAAGTAGATAATATTTTGAAATGGTATTTTTTCGGAATAGTTTGATTTTACTTTTATGAAAAGATATTTTTTCTCATCTGTCAATGTCGTAAATTTAGCCTCTTCAAAAGCTTTCTCTATGGTCGATTGAATGGTTATTTGATGAAATGGCTTGATTAAGTAATGTACATTTCTCAAAGCTTTGGCTTGTAAAAACAATTCATTATCAGTCGATTGTGTCACTAAAATCACTGGAATAATAGAGTTCTTTAGTTTTTTTA
>CAYUFZ010000101.1:0-8924 GCA_964444025.1 uncultured Emticicia sp. | reverse complement strand
GTTGATACACTGTCAAAACCATTTTTTTATTCATGTATTGATAAAAAGGGATAAACATAACCATCTGATTTTCAATGCGATGCCCGTCTCTAAGCCAATCATTTTCAGATGAAAGTATTTCATCTGACTCGTTTATCCAACAAAATTTACAACAAGATTTCGGAGCTGGTCGAGGGCATCCCCTACAAGTATAATCGACGTAATTTTCGGGTTGTGTTTCGACCGAATACATGCGTTGAAACGATCATCTATAAAAGTTTTTTTCATTGACAGGGTCTGTAAAATCCACTAAAATATCGTATCCTGGCAAGTATTTTCTGTCTTTTGCCCCTTTCACAATCGCATATCTTTCTGCAAATTTGGTATGTAATTTTTCAATTTTAACCAATTTTTGCGTTTCGACCAACTGAGTTGGTTCAGACTGATATTCTTTTCCATCTACTTCTACGTGTAGCGTGTAGGTATGCCCAGGCAAAGCCGAAATTTCGCCTTCCGAAAAATACTGCCCACTTGCTCGGTGCGTAAAATTATAATTTTCGCCCTCTTCACTCAAGATATAGACTTTGGCATTTTTCACAAAGATATTATACGCCGAGCCAAACGCACTAGACTTTGCCAATCGAATCGACTGAACTACCTTTTTGTTATTAAAAGTCGATTGCACAACCAAATGATTGACTTGCCCCGAGAAATTGAATTTCACAGGGTCGATGCAACTAAAAAACAATGTAAAAATGCTCAATAGAAGGAGGATTTTCTTCATTTGGTTAAAATTTTATGTTATAAGTAATTGAGGGAATCGCTACCCCTATGATTGAGAGTTTGTATGCCTGAGGCGGTTTTCCATAATAATGCTTAAACAACGTAGAAAAAGCATTTTTCCTAAAAGTTAAATTATACACCGATATTCCCCACTCTGATTTATTTTTTCTATCGGGAAGAGACGCTCTTAAGAAAGAGACATCTAAACGATAAAAGGCTGGCATTCTTTCTTGATTTCTTCCGACATAATTAGAATAAATGGCATTGCCGTAATAGGGAAACCAAGAGTCTGCCGCCGTAACGGGTCTTCCAGACGTAAACACAAAATTACTCGAAAACGACCATGGAGAGTATGGAAATTGGTAATTAGAAAAAATATTGACATTGAGAGGCCTATCATAATTGGAAGGATACCATTGTCCTGCATTAATTGTTTCTTCGGGCGAATTGCCCTTGATTTTTCGTAATGCCCTCGCATAGCTCAAACTCAGCCATCCAGTGAAGCTTCCTTCATTTTTCTTGACAAAAAACTCTGAGCCATAAGCAATTCCCAAGCCATTCAATAAGTCTGCTTCCAAATATTTGTTTAACAATAAGACCGAACCATCTTTATAATCGACCTGATTATACATTTTTTTGTAGTACAGCTCCCAACTGAATTCGTATTGCTGAGAAGAAGGTACCCAAAAATATCCCACGGAGATTTGGTCTGCCATTTGAGGCTTGATGTATTTATTGGATAACCTCCAAACATCTGCTGGGGTAAGTGCCGAAGTATTTGAAATCAATTGAATATTTTGTCGAGTTCTGCTCAAGCCTACCTTCAAAGATTGTCCCTTTGCGACAGAATATTTCGCAGAAATTCGAGGTTCTAAACCCATAAACGTATCAATCACCTGCCCTTGATTAAAATGCCTCACAGCAATGACCGACGACAAACTTTTAGGGACATTTTCTTCATAATCCACCACATCCGCCTCTCCCATTTTTTGAAAAACATTTAATCTTAGCCCCGCAGCCAATGCCCATTTGGCATTTAGTTCCCATTCATCATTCAGATACGCCCAAAATTCCCTACCCAAATCTTTGTCTAATGCCACAGGGTTATAGGCAGACTGAGAGCTTTTAACGGACAAATTACCCGGATTTATCTCAAATAAGCCCATTCCTGCCCCAAACTCTAGCAAATGAGTATCGGCTTGTTTGAGAAAATCGACTTTGGCTTGACGATTCAAAATAGAGGATGCCAAAACAAACTGTTCTTCGGGAGCAATACCAGAGACATTATTGTCATAACGGCTATAAATCAGGGATAAATTTCCTGAAAAAGTACTCGAAAAACTCCTATTCCAACGCAAAGTTCCTAACTTATTTTGATATTGATACGTCGTATCGAAAGGAAACTTAAATCCATCGTCGCTGATATACGAAGATAGATAAATATTGTTTTTTGGGTTGATTTTATGATTGATTTTGAAATTGACATCATAAAAACTACCACTGCTTTTTTTGATATTAACTGCCTTAAAAAGCTTCATCAAATACGTTGGATAAGCCCCTCTTGCCGCCACCAAAATAGTAGTTTTATGAGAGATAGGCCCATCTAGTCCAATTTTGAGGGTCAGTGGAGAAATACCAGCAAAAGCTCTCAATTTCGTCTGATTGCCTTCTTTTGTATCTACTTCTAAAATAGATGAAACACGACCGCCAAATTTTGCCGAAATGCCGTTTCGATGCAAGGTATAACTTTTTAATACATCAGGATTAAACACCGAAAAAAAGCCAAACAAATGCGAGGTATTAAACACAGGAGCTCCGTCAAATAATACTAAGTTTTGGTCTGCTCCCCCACCCCGCACATAAAATCCCGATGCTCCTTCGCCTGCGTTTACAACCCCAGGCAATGCCGAAATAGATTTAATGACATCTACTTCTCCTAAAAAAGCAGGTAATTTTTTCAATAATTGAATATCCATACTTGTTTTACCCATCGAAACCGAATTGACATCAATCAAAGTTTTCGAACGCACCACTACTTCGTCCAATGCTATGTTTGTCATAGACAAGCGAATATCCAACGAAGTATTTTTTGTGAGTCGAATACTACGAGTTTCTGGTATAGAATTCAAGTAATTGACGGTCAGGGAATAATATCCTTCTGGAAGTTGGATAGAGAAAGCCCCCTTTTCATCGGTGTGCAACACATGATTATCAGGTTGAATAAGGATACTTGCTTGGCTTAAGGCTTGATTAGATGAATCTTTCACCACCCCTTGGAGTGTTAAGATTCTACGATAAAGCTGTGCTTTGGCAGGAAGAAAAATTCCTGCCAAACAAAAAACTATTAAAAATTTATACATCATCTCAATGTGCTAATTGATAAGCTTTGATTCCCACTTGGTTGACTCCAACCAACAAAGAAGCGTTGATAAATAAAGAAGAGCGAGCATCTCCGAAAATTTTAAATCCTGATTTATTTTGGGAAATAGAAGAAAAACTACCTTTTCCATCGCCTTTCAACAAAAGTCCGTAATTTGCATCATATTTACCAAATTTTAAGCGAGAATTATTGGCATTTCCTGCCAAAAACAAATCTTTTTTGCCATCATGGTCAAAATCAAAGCTCGAAATAGTAAAAATCGGGGCAAATTGAGCTTCTATTGGTAAAACCTGCTCCTTGAAATGTCCTTTCTCTTTTTGAATAAATAATGCCGTTTTAAGATAATTTGCCGACAGTTTTTGAGCCTCTTTGATGTCATTTTCACCAAAAATATCCGTTATCGTTGCATTGGAATACGATTCATAATTTTCAAATTTTTGTTTTTTAGAAGGAATCTTCTCTGCCAATTCATCTCTAGTGACATAAGGATATGATTTCCCTTGAATATAAAAACACAGAATCGGGTCTATGCTTCCATTGTCGTCAAAATCTTTGGCATAAAGCTCCGCAGGCTCTTCATCCGAAGCTTTGCATTGAGAATTGATGCCTAAATTCCCTACGATTAAATCCTGTAATCCATCGCCATTGAGGTCTTCAAGCAATAATTTATTCCACCAGCCGCTATATTTTTTATCAAAAAATGATTCCGTTTTATCGATAAAATTGCCACTTTCTATGGCAAATACCGTAATTGGCATCCACTCGCCCACAATAACCAATTCCCCTCGCTTGTCTTTGTCCAAATCCACGAAAGCCGCATCGGTTACCATACCAATATTTCGGAGAAGAGCCGGTGTATTTTCTTTAAAATTCCCTTTCCCATCATTGATTAGCACATAACTTCTGGGTATTTGAGGATAATTTCCGGGCATCACCCTTCCGCCCACAAATAAATCAGGCTTATTATCTTGATTTACATCTAAAACACGCACGCAAGATTTGCTCGATAATAATTTAGGCAAAGCTTGAGTAGATAAGCTATAATTCCCCTTACCATCATTGATAAACAACTGGTCTTGAAAATTAACATCTTCTGCCGCAAAATTTCCATAACCTCCATAAGCTATATAAATATCTTGTTTTCCATCGCCATTGGCATCAAAAAACAAGGCATCACTCACAAAACCATTGGGATTCGTTGCGATACTTTTTTGTGTAAACCGTCCGTTTGCCGACTGCACAAACAGCTCGCTTCCTTTTCCATTTCCTCCACCTACCAATACATCTTCCAAGCCATCGTTGTTGGCATCACCTTTGACCATTATTGGCCCTATAAACGACAAAGCATTAGGCAATAAAGTTTGACGTTTAAAGTCATTTTGCATCATTTTGTTCTGCACAGAAATAATCGGAGAAGCTGTTTCCTGAAATATAGGTTTAATCGTTGGTAAATCAGACTTCCGACTGCTTGCTTTATTTTCTTCTAGCACTAATGTATCATCTACTTTCACAGAAGCAATCGTTTGTGATTTGCCGCTTGCCCAGATTACTTTGACAGAATCGATTGATGACACTTTCCCCAAACCGAAATTCAGCGAAAAACTAACATTCGACTGATACCCACGAGTAGGCATACATTCCTGTAATTGAGCATTTTTTGGGGCATAAACATACACTTTTGCCCCTACACCCATTGTATTTTGTTGTTCTCCCTTCAATTTGACTTTCAGAAAATGATTACCCAGTTTTTTTTGCGATTCATTTTCATAAATAAAAGCCGGCAAATTGATGTTATTCACTACTAAGTCCAAATCACCGTCATTATCTAAATCTGCATAAGCTGCCCCACTGCTATTCGACACCTCTTTCATTCCCCAAGGCAAAGAAACATCTTTGAATTGTAAGTTACTTTTGTTTCTGAATAGATAATTTTTGACATTAGACGATGGCATTTTTTGCACCAATTCCAGCACATCTTGCCTCTGAAAACCACCTTGTTTTTGCTGCATGAAATTATCCATATATTTCAAGAAATCAAGGTTGGTATAATCATGCAGATAGCCATTGGTAATGTACAAATCCTTCCAGCCATCATTATCATAATCTGCAAATAAAGCAGACCAGCTCCAATCTGTGTTTGAAATACCTGCCAATTGTCCAATCTCACTAAAAGATCCATTGCCATTATTCATTTGCAACATATTTCTCATGTATTGATAATGAAATCCCGAACGTACCCCAAGCTCAAATTTATCGTAATTATCAGGCGACATCAACAGCTTTTGTCTTCTATTATCCTCAGGAAGCATATCTAAAGTAAAAATATCAGGCAATAAATCGTTGTTGATATCCGCCACATCATTTCCCATCGAAAAATTAGAGGTATGCCCCAATTGCTCCCTACTAAGCTCCGAAAAAGTACCATTTTTATTATTCACATACAATCTATCCGGGACAGCGTAATCGTTGCTTACATAAATATCTGGCCAAGAGTCTCCATTCAAATCAGCAATACCTGCTCCCAAACCATACGAAAGAGCCGAACTCTGAATGCCCGCCTTTTGTGTAACATCTTTAAAAAAACCATTTTCATTTTTGTAGAATCTAGAACCACTGACCTCATCTTGAACTTTTAGGAGAGCTGCTGTCCGGGACTCATCCAAAATTGGCAAAGATTTGATGTTATGATTCAACAAAAAAAGATCTAAATCTCCATCTTTATCAGCATCGAAAAAATACGCATTGGTACTCGACGCTTTGCTATCCAATCCATATTTTGCGGCTTCTTCCTTAAAGATAGGAGTCCCTTTAGAGTCGTTTCCTTGATTGACAAACAGCTCATTTGCTTTTTTATCCGGCATTAAATTTCCAGAATGACATACATAGATATCCAATTTTGTATCTCCATTGATATCGACCATCGTCACACCAGTTTTCCAAGGGCCTTCCCTACCAGCTACCCCCGATTCAAAAGTAACATCAGCAAATTCAAGATTTTTTTTATTAAGATACAAATGATTCGCCTGCATGTTGCTTGTAAAATAAACATCCTCCCAGCCATCTCCATTGACATCGCCCACCGCAACACCCCCACCATTATAAAAATACTCATACATCAACACATTCGTATTGAGCCCCTCATTGATAATATTCTGAAAATCAATATGCGTTTTTTCGGCAGGTAATAAAGTAAAAATACCCTCTTGTGTATGCTCGTCAGTACCATCAGACGACTGATTTTTATTGCAAGCCCCAAGAACCAGCACAAAAAGAGGGAATAGTAAAAGGTTGATTTTTTTCATTATTAGGATAAAAAATTAAAGATGCCCAAACAAGTTTGAAGCAAAATAAAGAAATAATTTTTGTTGAAAAAATAAAAAAATTCAGAACAGAAGCCGATTTGTCTAAAATTCAGATAATTTTGATGGGGGGGGTAAAAATAAAAATCATAAATATTAATGAAAAAATTTGGTTAGTAACCAAAAAATCTATATTTTGTTTAAATAAAACTCAAAAAAGTTAAATTTATGCAAACGTTTGCACTTGGTATGTAAAGGGCAAAAAAGATATTACAATCGTTTGCACGGGCAAAAAAGGCATATTTTCCATTTGAATTATACAAAGACATCTTGTAAAGTTTATACTTATGATGCAACTTGCAATCAAGGAAAAACGGTTTTTATAGTGCCAGACCTCCACGGAATAGCTTGTTCATGCTGTCAGAGATTAAGACAGAAAATATGTGTTTATTAAAATGACTATTTGTCGCTTGTTCAGATTACGGATTGATTTCCACCCATTCGCTTATTGTTTATAACAATTTAATTATTTCAAAACTCAAAATTCATTACTATGATTATTTCTACTCAGAGAAATCATCACAATCGGAAAGTAAGCCTTCTATTGTTGATGTTCATTTTAGCAATTTTCACCAATGCCGTTGCACAGAACGTCAAAGGTAAAATCACTGACGAAAAAGGTCAGGGGCTTCCTGGCGTAAGTGTTTCTGTGAAGGGTACTAACATTGGAAGTATTTCGGACATGGACGGGGCTTACTCGGTATCAGCAGGGAAAAACGCAACATTAGTTGTTTCTTATGTTGGATTTATCACGAGAGAGGTAGCCGTCAATAATCGTTCGGTACTGGACATCACTTTAGATCCTGATACAAAAGCATTAGGCGAAGTAGTGGTTGTCGGTTATGGTACACAGAAAAAAGTAACAGTAACTGGAGCTGTTGTCGCAGTACAAGGCGAAAAATTAATCAAATCCCCAGCAGTAGATATGTCCAACTCATTGGCAGGCCGTTTGCCAGGATTGGTAGTAATCCAGACGAGTGGCGAGCCGGGCAATGACGGAGCGAGAATCTCGATTCGTGGTACAAATACCTTAGGAAACAACAGCCCTTTGGTTGTTATTGACGGTATTCCCGACAGAGATGGTGGTTTGGGTAGATTAAGCCCAAGAGACATCGAGTCAATCTCAGTATTGAAAGATGCCTCTGCTGCGATTTACGGAGCAAGAGCGGCAAACGGAGCAATCCTTGTCACTACTAAAAGAGGAAAGAGCGGTAAACCAACCATCAGCTACGATTTTAACCAAGGATTTGCACAACCAGCACGAGTACCTCAAATGGCAAGCTCATCAGAATATGCAAATATTATGAACGAATTGCCAATCTATAAGTCAATTCCTTCGGGTGAGTGGGCAAATGCTTGGCAAAGCATTAAATCAACAGGTTCTTACAAATCACCAACCGCAGGAGTAAGCTCATTGAATGCCAATTATAGCCCAGATGCAGTGAAGAAATTTGCCGATGGTTCAGACCCATGGGGCTATCCAAACACTGATTGGTTCGGAGATGCTTTCAAAACTTGGTCGCCACAATCGAGACATAATTTACAATTGTCGGGAGGAAACGAGAACGTCAAGTATTTTACGTCATTGGGATATGTTAGCCAAGATGCTTATTACAAAAACTCAGCAACCAACTATCACCAATACAATTTCAGAAGTAATTTGGATGCAAAAGTTAATAAGTACATCAATACTAACTTGGGTATTATGGTTAGAAGAGAGCAACGCAAATATCCTACTGAAAGTGCCGGAGCAATCTTCAGAATGTTGATGCGTGGTCGTCCGACAGAGCCAGAAGTTTGGCCAACAGGACAACCAGGACCAGATATCGAAAATGGACAAAACCCTTACGTTATCACCACAAATGCTACTGGATACGTTGATTCTCCAACAGATTTCACTCAAGCGAATGGTTCGATTAACATCACTAACCCATGGATTGAAGGTTTGAAATTAACATTATCTGGAGCTATCGATAAAACATCAAATACTACAAAAACATGGCAAACACCTTGGTCTTTGTACTATTGGGATAAGAAATCATTTGAAGCAGATGGCGTAACTCCAAAATTAGAAGGAGCTATTCGTTCGAACTTCAAAGACCCAAGATTAAGCCAAGCTTACTCATCTATTTTGAACACAAACCTTACGGCTTTGTTGAGCTATGACAAAAAATTTGGCGAAAATAACGTAAGTATATTGGCAGGGGGAACCAAAGAAAACTTCCAAGGAGAAGGCTTCTTTGCATACAGAAGAAACTATATTTCGTCTGCTATTGACCAATTATTTGCGGGAGGTTCATTGCAACAAAATACTGGGGGTAGTGCCTATAACAGAGCTCGTTTGGGTTATTATGGTCGTGCACAATACAACTACAAAGAGAAATACTTAGTAGAAGGTATCTGGAGATACGACGGTTCGTATA
>CAYUFZ010000100.1:8535-8962 GCA_964444025.1 uncultured Emticicia sp. | reverse complement strand
GCAAGGAACTCCCGCGCCATGGTGAGCCAATTTTTAAAGTCATGCATATTAAAGTAGATGATCTTCCGTCTGAAAATCTTAAAAAGTATTTCAATTCTACGTTTGACTTTATTAAGCGAGGTCCTACCGTAGTACATTGCGCAATGGGTATATCACGCAGTTCGACAATAGTTATAGCTTATCTTATGCGCAAATCCAATAAATCTTTTGCTTCTGTATAGCCTAAAAACATTTTCACTACTTTTCCATCATTCGGATTAATAAAAAACAAAGAAGGATAGCCTTGCACTTCATACGTAGTGGCTAATTTCTCGCCCTCCTCCGTTTCCATGTCAATGGCAGCATTGATAAAATTAGCATTAAAAAACTCACCCAAGGCTTTATCAGGAAAAACCCTGGTTTTTAGCATTTTACAAGGTCCACACCA
>CAYUFZ010000100.1:0-8525 GCA_964444025.1 uncultured Emticicia sp. | reverse complement strand
TCCATAAAAATAAGCTTTTTTTCGGCTTTTGCTTTTTTTACAATTTCCTTCCAAGAAGCAGATTCTGTAAATTTAATACCGGACTTTTGCTGGGCAGATGCCACAAAACTGATAACCAAAGCGAGGAATAATAAAGAAAGATTTTTTTTCATTTGAGATAGAAGATTAAATATAACACAACATTCGCTTCCTGAGAAGTGAAAACATAACGACCAAATAATGAAATTAGTTTATTTTTTATCTAATCGAGCTTATCCTGCCCAATTTTCTCTATCTAAACTTCTGTATTGAATCGCTTCTGCCAAATGCTCAATTCTGATGTCGTCAGTACCCGCCAAATCGGCAATGGTACGAGCCACCCTCAAAATTCGGTCATACGCTCTTGCCGAAAGCCCCAAACGCTCCATTGCTTTTTTGAGCAACCCCTTCCCTGCTTCATTTATTTCGCAAACATTTTTCACCATTTCAGGCGGCATCATTGCGTTGGAATGGATTTCGGGAAATTCCTCAAAACGGATAGTTTGTAAAGCCCTGGCTTTGATGACCCGTTCTCTGATTTCCTCAGAAGTTTCACTTTTTCGGTTGGAAGAAATTTGGTCAAAACTGACGGGAGTCACTTCTACATGCAAATCTATCCTATCCAATAGCGGACCCGAAATTCTATTCAAATATTTACCAACAGCTCCAGGCGGACAAGAACATTCTTTTTCTGGATGATTATAATAGCCACAAGGACAAGGGTTCATACTTGCCACAAGCATAAAATTGGCGGGAAAATCAACTGCCTGTCTGGTTCGAGAAATGACGACCTTTCTTTCTTCTAGTGGTTGCCTCATCACCTCCAACACTGTTCTCTTGAACTCCGGCAATTCATCCAAAAAAAGAACCCCATTGTGGGCAAGCGATATTTCACCCGGTTGAGGGAAACTTCCCCCGCCCACCAAAGCGGCATCCGAAATGGTATGATGCGGAGCTCTAAACGGACGTTTGGCGATGAGTGATGCTTTGACTCCCAATTTACCTGCGACCGAATGAATTTTTGTGGTTTCGAGAGCTTCATGCAGAGTCAAAGGAGGAAGAATCGAAGGCAATCGTTTTGCCAACATCGTTTTGCCAGCACCAGGAGGCCCTATCATGATAACATTATGCCCCCCTGCAGCGGCAATTTCCATAGCACGCTTGATATTTTCTTGTCCTTGCACATGCGAAAAATCCGCCTCATATTCCCCAACAGAGTTAAAGAAAATCTCACGAGTATCAGTTACCAAAGGAGGAATCTCCAAAGTTCCCGACAAATACTCAATCGCCTCATTCAAACTATGAATAGGAATTACATCCAATGAATTGACAATAGATGCCTCCATGGCATTTTCGGCAGGTAGCAGAAAACCCTTTAACTTAGACCTTCGGGCTTCGATAGCAATAGGCAAAACCCCCTTGATAGGTCTTAATGTACCATCAAGAGACAATTCACCCAAAATAACATACTCTTCGAGTTTTTTCTGAAACGACAATTGTCCCGAAACAGCCAACAAACCCAATGCCATTGGCAAATCATACGCCGACCCCTCCTTTCTAATATCAGCAGGAGCTAAATTAATGACCGTTTTTTGACGAGAGATTTGAAAATTACAATTTTTTAAAGCAGCATCAATGCGTTGTTGACTTTCTTTCACAGCACCATCCGGCAATCCTACAATAGCCATTCCGGTACCTTGTACGACACTGACCTCCACTGTAATAAGAGTAGCATTGACTCCATATACAGCAGCCCCAAATGTTTTAGACAGCATAATTATATATTTAATAAAGGAATTAATATCTTGGGAATTAAAAAGCAATCTTCAAACGGAGATTGCTTTTTAAGTATGCTTTACTCTTCCCAACGCCAATCTTTACCGATAATTAATTCGGTTTTTAAGTTTTGCTTAATCAAAAAGTCTTTTGTTTCTGCATCATTCATTTTTTTCACTGGCAACGCCTCTGCATCTGCTAAAGCATAAAGCATCATCGCAGTATATCGCACATTGTTGTTGATTTGTTTTTTGTTAATCAAATCAAATCGGTCACAATTGGCATGGTAGCAATTATAAGCCTTCACAGGAAAACTTCCCGAAGGAGAGCAAACTGGCACGCCCTCTATCATAAATGGCTGATGATCTGAATGTAAGCCTGCCGAGTTATGATTGGCATTGGTATATGTTGTATCAATTTTTTGAATTTTTTGACCAATTTCTTCAATAAACTTCTTCAATTCACCACGACCCATAGCATTAAACCCTTGAGCATTATTGACCATGTCGAGGTTCATCATCAGTTGAACTTGGTTTAATTTCCCCTCTTCTTTGTATTTTTTCACCATCGCTCTCGAACCCAATAAACCCTGTTCTTCCCCCATAAACATCACAAACTCAATGGTTCTCTTCGGCTGTAAATTCAATGCTTTAAAAACCCGAGCAATATCCAATACCGAAAAAGACCCAATGCCATTATCCATTGCACCAGTTGCCAAATCCCAAGAATCCAAATGCCCACCGATGACTATTTTTTCTTTTTTCAAATCTTTGGAACTCCCTTGAAGGGTCGCAACAACATTTCTTGCCCGAATCGGTCTGCTAAAATTTCGCATATCAATCACCGCCAACAGATTGGGTTCATCTTTAATCCACTTACGAATGGCCTTTCCACTTTCGACCGAAATACACACTGCCGGAATAGGAATTAACTCCCCGGTTACAGAGGCAGTACCCGTCAGCAATACCCCCCCCTCAACAGCATTGGCAATAATGACTCCAGATGCACCATATTTGATGGCTAATGCTGTTTTTTCCGAACGATGCAAATTCTTTTTCCCTTTATTCGCTTCCTCTTGAATATTAATATTAAACAAAGCGACATTTCCTTTCACCTCAGACTTGATTTTCTCGAAATCACTTTCCAATCCATCGGCACAATCGACTATTTTTCCCTTCAGGTGAGACGAAACCGGAGAATGAGCCAATGCCACCACTTCCACATCACGGAAATTGTCACTTCCCTTAGGAACAATAGATAAACTGACCGTATCTCTCGCCCAAGACTCCACCTCAAAAGGTAAAAATTTGACATCAGCAAAGCCATAATCTTTCAGCAATTTAAAAGCATATTCTTCTGCTTTTTTTCCGTTGGTGCTTCCAGTTAGTCGATGACCGATAGTAGAAGTAGCTTCCCCAAGCGTTTCGTAAGCCCTTCCCCGCCCCAATACATCCTGATTGATTTTGATAAAAATCTCTTCCAGTGTTTCTTTTTTACTTTTAAATGAAGAGAAAGCTGCCAAAAAAATTATAAAACTGATAAAAAAAATACTTTTTTTCATTGAGTTTGATGAGTCTGTTAATTTAAAGATTTTAACTCTAACTTATACTAAAGATTAGAAATGTAATATTAAGCCTAAAAAATGTTTTTTTTCAATATTTTCTTTAAATATTTTTTGAAGAAAACTATCTAAAATCAGCGATACAATCTATTTTTCCATACTTTGATAAATCTCTACGTACCAAAAATACCATCTGATTGCCTTATAATCAATCATTTCATTTGTTTTGAGACAAAAAAATCGCAGTTCAGGAAAATTATTCTAAGAACTTCGGAGGAAATAATGTTTTTTTTTAGAAAATTTTAATATTTTTCACTTACTTTGTCAAATATTTTGATAGAAAGTGACCGTTTGAAAATTATTTCGTCTAAATTAAAATTATTTTTGAATAAAACCATAAACTTTATCCCAGCATGAAGAAGGTAACATTCCTTTTCTTAGCGTTATTAAGCTTTTCGCTAACAACTCAGGCACAAGATACTTGTAAGGTATGTAAACCATACAAGTGGGAGATTGGCTTGCCAATCGGTGTAAACCAATATTTCGGAGATATGCACTGCAGCAAACCTTATGCATCTGCCAACAGTATCATGATTGGTGCATTTGCCAGAAGACATATCAACGATTATTTTGCATTAAGAGGGCAAATATTATTCGGCAAGTTGGCTGGAAATGATTTGGATAACCCTGATGGTCGTTGGGATTATCGTCGCCTTAAATTTAGCTCTCCCCTAACAGAGGTAGCTATTATGGGCGAATATTACCCTTTCAAAGAGCGTAAATACAACTGCGACGGCACATTCCGTAGAACTTTAGCTCCTTATTTATTCGGAGGTATCGGTGGTGTATTTACAAATCCTACGGTTACGATTCAGCCAGGAGCAACATTCCCTCCAGTACAAAGATTATTAGACCAAGACATGGCTAATTTGAAAAAAGCGGCTTTGGTTTTGCCATTTGGGGTTGGTTTAAAATACAATATCGCAGAAAGATGGACAATCGGTGGCGAAGTAGGATACCGCTACGCTTTTTCTGATTATTTAGATGGAACTAAATTATCTACCACTGCTATTGGCTCAGGAACAGCAACAGACCCGAAAGGGCCATCAAATAATGATGGATATTTAGTAGCAAACTTGTTGGCATCTTATCGTTTTGGAGACAAAGATACTGATAAAGATGGTGTAGTGGACAGATGTGATGCTTGTCTTGCAGAAAGAGGTTTGCGTAAATTCCAAGGCTGTCCAGATACTGATGGAGACGGAATTCCTGACAAAGATGATGCTTGCCCGACACAAGCTGGTCCAATGGCTCTGAAAGGATGTCCGGATACTGATGGAGATGGTATTGCAGATAAAGATGATGCTTGCCCAACGCAAGTAGGCTCAGCAGCCTTGAAAGGTTGTCCGGACCGTGATAAAGATGGTGTAGCCGACAAAGATGATGCTTGCCCAGATGTAGCTGGTGTGAAAGCGTTGAAAGGTTGCCCAGATAGTGACGGGGATGGTATTGCCGACAAAGAAGATGCTTGCCCAACACAAGCAGGCCCAGCTTCTTTGAATGGTTGCCCAGATACTGATGGAGATGGTATTGCAGATAAAGACGATGCTTGTCCAACAGTGAAAGGTGTGGCATCGGCAAAAGGATGCCCAGACCGTGATGGTGACGGAGTCGCTGATGCAAACGATAAATGCCCTGATTTAGCTGGTTTGGCTACAAATGATGGTTGCCCAGAAGGTTATGTCAATGGAATTTTGGCAAAAGGTTATACTACTGCTAGTGGATGTACTATCTCTCAAGCAGAGCTTGATGAATTGAGTCTTGCCGCAAAAGGAATAGAATTCTACAGTGGAACAAATAAATTGAAATCTTCATCGTATGCGAAGTTGGACAGAGTTTGTGCTTTGTTGCAAAGATGTCCAGATAGTAAATTGCATATTTCGGCATTCAATGATGGAGCAAGTAATTCTTCAAACTTACGTTCTGCGAAACTTCGTGCATGTGCTATTTATGCTTATTTCTTGAAGAAAAAATGTATTAGCAAAGCAAGAATGACTTACTCGGGTCAAGGAGATGAAGACCCTTCAACGGAATACACCACTCCAGAAGGGAAAAAATCACAAACTCGTGTGCAGTTTGAATTAAAATAATACTTACCAATAGCAATAAAATAGGCTGTCTTAAAAAGAAGACAGCCTATTTTATTTTAAGGATAATTCGGCTTCCCTTGAAAATTACCTTTTACAACTTTTCAATAGAAAAACCACTTGGCGAAATTTGGAGAATTCAAATCAAATAATGTATATTGCATCTGTATTTTATGGTTTTCACAGACACAAAATACGAAAAAACCCCGATATATGCCAAATTTGTGCATATTCGGGGTTTTATTTTGATATAAGTTACTTATTATCAGTTGTTTACATACCCAAAGAAAAGCCTAATCTGAATATTTGGTCGTAATAGATTTGTCAGCGAGTTATAGGAAATGAATCATTCTTTGTTTACTTTTCTCTTTTCAGATAAAAGCTTTAACAAAACCCCATTTGTCCATCCAAAACCATCTTGTACGGGATATTCTCCTCCACCTGCTTCCAAAGTAATATCTTTCACATTATATTTTTCGAGTAATTTTCCTGTATTTTTATAGACTCTGATATTATTTTCTACCCAATTCTGTTTTATTTTATCTGCAAGCACATGAAAACCATAATTTCTCAATCCAACGATTGCCAAATATTGCAAGGGAGCCCAGCCATTTTTACCATCCCATTGTTGGTTAGTTTCGTGCAGTGTCGTTTGTAGCCCTCCTGCTTGTAGAAAAGATTTCTCAAGCACTTGTGCTACTTTGGCAGCTTGATGAGACGAAGCCATTTTGAAAAATAATGGATATACCGCAGCCAATGAATAAATATTTGTTTGTTTGTTTTGAACAAAGTCATAATCAAAATAGAATCCAGCACTCTCATTCCAGAAATATTTATCAAAAATGGCTTTACGTTTAGATGCCAAAACCCTCATATTTTGGGCATAATCTTTTTGTCCTTTTGCCTGATAAGCATTGGCAATCGTTACCTCCATATCATAGAGAAGGGCATTCAAATCTACTGGAAGTATTTCTGTTGTATGAATGGTAGATAAATTTTTCTCGTCGGCAAGCCATCTGCTCGAAAAATCCCATCCCGATTCTGCTGCTGAACGCAAATCTCTATAAATCAATGCTTTATTTTTTCTTGAATATAATTTTGCGGTAGCAATGTCTTCTTTGAAGGCTTCAGGACGAGGAGTATTTTTGTCGTCATAATAGCGATTCAGTAAATCATTCTTCCCAACAAATACTACTTTCCTATACGATTTCTCTCCATTCAATCTTGCTTGATTCAATTGACCGACATCTTCTTTCCCTCGGTCTGCCGACATCCAATATTGATATTCTTTCTGCATTTGAGGCAAATACTGAACCAATCTGTCTTCATATCCCTTGATATGGCTTAGTAATTTAACCATTTGGGGGAAAAATGGTGGCTGCGACCGACTAAAATAATAACTCCTATTGCCATTAGGGATATGATTGAAATCTTGAATAAGCTGTGCAAAATTCAAGACCATGTTTGAAATTAAAGAATCCTTACCAGAAACTTCCAAACCTAGCATCGTAAAATAACTATCCCAATAATATATTTCACGAAATCTTCCACCAGGAACAATATATGGTTTGATAAGCGGCACCATGGTTCCTCCCTCATCTTTGGGTTTTCTTGTTAGAATTGGCCAAAGCTCCTGAATATGCTCTTCCACTGTTTGCTTGGGATTCGACACATAGCTATTGTTTTTTGAGGAGACAATAAAATGTGCATAAACGAATTTTTTTAAATCAAATCCAGGCTTATTTTTTTGTTTTTGGTAGTTCTCTAAAATAACCGAGCTTTCAAATTTCGGAATACAATCTGGAAAAGTTTTAGAATCAGGGAATACCGATTTCAACTGCACCTCTCTGAATAATTCTCCAAATGCTTCATCTGGAGAGTGATACTCTTTTTTACTGACAGATTCTCCACAAGAAATGAAAACGAATGTTAGAATCGATAGATAAATTAATAATTTATACATTTTTATTGATTGATGATTTACAAAAATGGGGGTATTCTCACCCCCAAATAAATACTTGCATATTATATTAATCTTACACAAACTCTTTTCCCTTATTTCCAGCTACCGAAACAAACTCTTTGACTTTTTGCTCATCTTCTTTTCTACAAATCATCAATACATTTTCAAATTCTGCCACAATAAAGCCATCGAGACCATTGGTGACAACCAATCTTTCCTGCGGAGTTTTGATGATACAATTTTTGGTATCGAATAAAATAGCATCTCCATCAATCACATTTTGATTTTCATCTTTATCGGATACTTCATAAAGAGATTTCCATGTACCCAAGTCAGACCAGCCAATATCGGAAAGTACGACAAATACATTGTCTGCTTTTTCCATGACCCCATTGTCAATAGAAATATTTTTGCATTGAGGATATGCTTTGTTTAAGGCATCTTTTTCTTTAGATGTATAAAAAGCGTCTTTTATTTCTTCAAAAGCTTCTGCCATTTCAGGAATATGTATTTCAAATGCACTTTTGATAGCATTGACATTCCAAATAAAAATACCCGCATTCCATACAAATTCACCACTTTCGACAAACTGAATCGCCCAATCTAAATTTGGTTTTTCTGTAAATGTTCGTACACGCTTGATATCTTCTCCTTCTGAGTCAGTAAACTGAATGTACCCATAACCAGTATCTGGTCGAGTAGGTTTGATACCTAAAGTAACCAATACATCATTTTTTGCAGAAAAATGCAATGCAATATTGATTTTATCTCTAAATTCTTGCTCTTTAAGAATGATATGATCGGCAGGAGCAACAACAATATTGGCGTTAGGATTTTGAGCTGCGATTTTGTAGCAGGCATAAGCAATACAAGGGGCTGTATTTCGACGATTCGGTTCAAGCAAAATTTGGTCGTCGCTAAGATATGGCATTTGTTCTTTGCAAAGATTATAATATTCTTTACTCGTCACAATATAAATATTTTCCCTCGGACAAATGCCATCAAATCGTTCGACAGTTTGCTGAATCATGGTTTTGCCGACCCCAAGCACATCATGAAA
>CAYUFZ010000099.1:0-9003 GCA_964444025.1 uncultured Emticicia sp. | reverse complement strand
GAGGACGATGACGATGAGGAACAACGTGCAACAACAACAAGGTATCAACAATGACATTGGTGCTCTCATGATAACGATGAGCGATGAGGAGGATGATAAAATATGGAGAATACAATGAATTTCAGATATTAAAACCTTTAGAGAAAAAATCTTGTAGCTTCGAACGTATTTATTTTTCAAGAGGCTCTGACCCTCAAATCTACGAAGAACGTAAGCAATTGGGCAAGCTTCTCATTCCTCAAATTCTCAAAGAAATAAATTACGATTTAGAAAATACAGTATTTTCTTATATTCCGAATACTGCCGAAAGTGCCTTTTTTGGTATGGTCGAGGGCTTGGAAGAATATCTTGCCGATTGGCAAATGAAACGCATCGAAGAGGGTAATTTATCGACAGAGGAACTGAAAAAGGTCTTGTCATTCCGTCCAAGAATTGAAAAATTGGTATCGAAAGATGTAAAATTACGTACTTTTATTACCAATGACGACGAAAGGGACGAGATGGTTTCGCATGTCTATGAAATGACTTACGAAGTAATCAAAAAGGGAATTGACACGGTGGTTCTGATTGATGATTCGATTGTTCGTGGAACGACTTTGGAGAAAAGTATTCTTAAAATGATTGATAGATTGGGGCCGAAAAAAGTAATTATTGTTTCTTCTGCTCCTCAGATTCGTTATCCGGATTGCTATGGAATCGATATGTCTAAAATGCGGGAGTTTGTTGCTTTTAGGGCAATGCTGAATTTGTTGCACAAAAATGGCATCGATTATATGAAACAAGAAGTGTATGCCCAGAGCATGGGGGCTTTGCAGGTCGGAAATGCTTATGAGCAGAACTTTATCAAGCAATTATATGATAAATTTACAGATGAGGAAATTTCACTGGAAATTGCTAAAATTATAACTCCCGAAACGATGAAGGCGGAGGTTGCCATGATATACCAAACTGTCGAAAATTTGCATAAGGCTTGTCCAAAACATTTGGGAGATTGGTATTTCACAGGAAATTATCCAACCCGAGGTGGAAATCGTGTCGTTAATCGGGCTTTCGTCAATTTTATGGAAGGAAAATTAGTGAGGGCGTATTAAAAAATGAAGAAAAAACATAGGGGGCTGTCTAAATTTAATCTAAAACTTAGACAGCCCCCTTTCTATGGTTATTGTCGAAATGATGAAAATAAAATTATTTACGTCGTTTCTTGGTCGGCAAAGTAAAGATGTTGCTCGTTACTTCTTGCATGCCAATCACTCTCAACAAATCTAAAATATTTACGTTTTCTGACGAAGCACTTGTCAAAGTTGCGGTTGTTTGAGTAGTAGTCGTTTCCATATTTTTATGTCGTTTTGTTTTACTTGTAGCAAAGTTAAATCAAAAAGCGAAAATTCGCAAAATATTTAAAAACTTTTTCTGCAAAAAAATAATATTTGACAATTTTGTATTATTTTTAATCAAAAAAATAATAATACATTTATTAGTCAAGCAATTAAGCTCAATTAATTGACTTGCCAATTGCACTTTTCAAAGAATATTTAGCCACAATTAAAACAATTGTTTGCACCTAAAGAAGAGGCAAAAAACAATCTTTCATTTTTTTTGTTGTCAAAATAGGCATATTAGAAAATAATTTTTAAAAACAAATTAGCAACCTATCCAAATGACCGGCGTATTAATCGTTAATTTAGGAACACCCGATAGTCCGAAAGTACCGGATGTAAGAAAATATTTAAGAGAATTTTTGATGGATGGGCGAGTAATTGATTATCCATTTATTCCAAGATGGATGTTGGTCAATCTTATCATTGCCCCATTCCGTTCGCCAAAGTCGGCAAAAGCATATCAAGAACTTTGGACAGAGAATGGCTCTCCTCTCAAATTTTATGGTGAACGCAACGAACAACAATTGCAAGAAATATTAGGGCAAAATTATATTGTCAAATTGGCAATGCGTTATCAAAGTCCGAGCATAGCATCTAAGCTTAAAGAATTTCAGAAAATTGGTGTAAAAAATATCATTGTCATTCCTTTTTTTCCGCAATATGCGTCCGCTACTACGGGTTCTGTTTATGAAGAAGTGATGCGGATTGTGACGAAGTGGCAGGTAATTCCTGAAATTAAATTTGTCAATTATTTCTACAATCACCCTAAATTTATTCAAGGATTTGTCGAAAATGGAAAAAAACATCTTGCTCAACACGATTTCGAACATATTATTTTCAGTTATCATGGAGTTCCGGAAAGACATATCCGAAAAGGAGATTGTACTGGCAATACTTGTAAGTTAGGCTCTTGTTGCGATACTATTTCTGCTCTTAATCAGCATTGTTATCGAGCTCAGTGCTTTGAAACAACTCGTTTGCTTGCCGAAAAATTAGGCTTAAAAGAAGGAACTTATACTACTTGTTTTCAATCCAGATTGGGGAAAGAAGTTTGGGTACAACCCTATACAGAAGAATTGATTAGAGAATTACGAAAAAAAGGCGTTAAAAGCGTATTGGCTTTCTCTCCTGCATTTGTGGCAGATTGTTTGGAAACAACCCTCGAAGTTGGAGACGAATACAAAGAATTATTTGAAGAATTGGGCGGCGAACATTGGGAATTGGTCGAAAGCCTCAACGACTCTGAAAATTGGGTAGAATTACTTGCTGATTTGGTAAAAAACTAGCCATTTAATTGCTAATATCAAGCCACGAATTAACCCGTGGCTTGATATTAATTATTTCAAACTCAAAGCTTTTAAAATCTCAACCAAAGCCCATAAATCTTCTTCCGCATTATATAAATGCTGTGATACCCGAATCGCTACTCCTCGATTGGAAACGACTACTTTATTTTTTGACAACTCTTCTGCAAACCTCTGATTATCAATATTTTTAGGCAAATGTAAACCTAAGAGATGATTGGCTCTAAAAGCCCCCTCCTCTATCTCACAACCCAATTGCTTTAAAGCTTCGATTGGTTTTTCAATGATATTCCCCAAATATTCTTGCATGGTATCTACCCCCCAATCTAAAATCTGCTCCAAAGCGTCCTCCAACATTGGAAGAAGAATAAAATTAGAATATTCTCCAGCATTATAGCGTTGAGCCAAAAGACGATACGTTTGCTCGTATCGCAACAATTGTGAAAAATTGTCGCTTCCCTGACGATGCATCCAAGATTCTTCCAAAGGAATACCTTCATCAAAAAAGCTGCCAAAATAAGCCAAACCTACTCCATAAGGCCCTATCAACCATTTATAAGCTGCCACAATAAGAGCATCTGGGCGAATCTTCTGTACATCAAAGTCCAATACTCCCACCGATTGGGTGCCATCTACAACTAATAATGCCCCCATTTCTTTGCAACGAAGCGATATTTTCTCCAAATCAAACCGAACTCCGTAAATCCAATGTACGTGTGGCACAACTACCATTGCGGTTTCCTCTGTAATAGAATCCAAAACAGATTCATTCCAAATTTCGCCACGATTGAGGACAGCATTGGGTTTGGAAACAACATGATAACTCAAATTCAACTCTGCTTTCACACGCTCAAACGCATGAAAATTATTCGGAAATTCATCTTGAATCTGAACAATATTTCTCTTTTGCTCAATCGAAGGCAAACGATGGAGATTTTTAGCGACCACTGCCATTCCGTAAGAAACCGCCGGAATGATAGCCACCCTTTCAAATTCATCTGAATGAATGAGTCGAGCGAATAATTTCTGAACACGTTCGGGCAACAAAAAATGATCTTTTCCGCTAATATTGAAAGGTGTTTTTCCTTTCAATGCCATTCCCTCAATCCCCTTCTCTACCGACGTTTTCAAGGTAGGAGAATAGGCAGCACCGTTCAAATAAGTAATCCCCTCTTCGAGTAAAAACAATTGTTTCTGATTAAGCATACCTTTCAGGATTATAAAGTTTCAAGTCCAAGCTCGTCGCTTGGTTGTCCACCAATTGCTGCACCAAATGTCCGGTTCCAGGAGCTAAACTCAAGCCCATCATGGCGTGACCAGTCGCAATGACAACATTCGACAAGCGTGATGCTCGTCCAATATATGGCAAACCATCTGGAGAACAAGGGCGTAAACCATACCAAACTTCCTCTTTTTGAGGCATTTCCAAGCGATAATCTGGAAAAAAATTAGGCACAGATTTGATGATTCCTTTTACCCGATTCATGTTGATGTGGTCATTGATTCCACCGATTTCCATTGTTCCTCCGAAACGAATCAAACGTTCGGACATAGGCGTAATAGCCACCCGAGCTTCCAATAAGATTGAAGGAATATTTAGTTTTTTTCCTTCTTTTTGCTCAACCGTGATACTATACCCTTTTCCTGCTTGCATAGGCATATTGATGCCCAATTGCTTCGCCATTGCCTGCGACCAAGAGCCTGTGGCTATAACCAAACTATCAATAGCTATATTTTTTATTCCATCTTCTTTTTTGACAGCAAGCGATTCGACCTTATTTTCCGAAATCGTTACGCCTGAAACTTCTGAATGATACAAAAATTCGACCCCATTTTGGAGTAAATACTCTTTGATTTTTGCTAAAAGAAGATTGGGATAAAGGTGTGCATCTCCCTCATAAAATACCGCCCCTGCCACTTCCGGACGTACTTCTGGTTCTAGTTGATGCAACTCTTCAAGCGATAGAACTTTGGCACGAATACCCAATTGATTCGCTTTTTCGGCAACTTCCACCTCTTCTTCGAGTGTATGTTCATTTTTACAAAGCATCATCAATCCTTTCTCTTCAAATGAAAAATCAAAGCCCTCTTTTTGAGCCAATTCTTGATAAAGAGCCTTACTCAGCAAGCTAATGTCTCGAAGGGCAGGCATTGCCATTTCTACTTGTTTTTTATTCGCAGCCTTGTAAAACTTCATTCCCCAAGACAATAAATCAAGGTTTAATCGGGGTTTTACATAAAAAGGACTTTCCGAATCAAACATCCAGCGAATGCCTTTTTCTATCATTCCAGGAACAGCCAACGGAATAAAATGGCTCGGAACTACCATTCCTGCATTTCCATACGAACAGCCATCTTGTCCAGAACTTTGTTCAATAATCACCACCTCGTGGCCATTTTTCTTCAAATAATAGGCTGAAAATAATCCTATTAGCCCTCCACCTATGATGGTTGTTTTCATACTTTTATTAAATTACTTGAAAACCAATCGCATAAGGGTCGTCTTGGTCATCAATAGTGATTGTATTTAAACCATAAATTCTTGCCCAACCCTCGATACTCGGGTAAATAGCATCAAAATCTCCAACTTTGGTAGTACCTTCGATTCTTCCGATAAATTTACTCCCAATAATGCTTTCATGGATAAACTCATCCCCTTGTTTCAACATTCCTTTTGCCGCCCATTGAGCCATTCGGGCTGATGTGCCGGTACCACAAGGCGAGCGGTCAATAGCTTTGTCTCCATAAAATACCGCATTTCGAGCGGTAGAAGTTGGGTCAATCGTTTTACCTGTCCATTCTATATGGCTCAAACCATTGATAGTGGGATTTTCGGGATGCACAAAGGTATGTTTTTCGTTGATTCGCTCTCTCAAAATCCTCGCCCAAGCGATAAGCTGATCTGCCTTAAAATGTTCTAATCCTGGAAAATTTTCTTGAACATCTACAATAGCATAAAAATTTCCTCCATAAGCGACATCTACTTTCAACATTCCTAAATCAGGACATTCCACTTCAATGTTTTCTGCTGCCAAAAAAGAAGCGACATTGGTCAGTTTGACCGATTTGACTTTATTGCCTTCTTGCTTATACTCAATCAAGACCAAACCTGCTGGGGCTTCCATTCGTACAAATCCTGGTTTTTTGGGCTGAATGAGTCCGTGTTCAATCGCAATCGTGATAGTCCCAATCGTTCCATGCCCGCACATAGGCAAGCACCCCGAGGTTTCTATAAACAAAACTGCCACATCATTTTCAGGGTCATGTGGCGGATACAAAATACTCCCCGACATCATGTCGTGTCCACGAGGCTCAAACATTAACCCTTTTCTAATCCAATCAAACTCCTTCAAAAAATGTTGTCTTTTTTCAGACATATTATTTCCTTTCAGGATGGGACCTCCGCCCGCCACCAAACGAACGGGATTGCCACATGTATGGGCATCTATACAAAAAAACGACTTATTCATTACAAAGGCTTAAATTTGAGGTAAAACTGGACGAGTAGCCAATGAATCATTGATGATTTTCATCACTCTTTCTCTCTCCTCTCCCACCAATGGCAATCGAGGCTCACGTACCCATTCTGTACCTAATCCAGTAGCTACTTGAGCTAATTTAATATTTTGAACAAATTTAGTAGAAACATCCAAGTGCATCAACGGGAAATGCCAACGATAAATGGCACGGGCTTCCTCTATTCTTCCTTGTTTTACTAATTCATAAATAACGACTGTTTCACGAGGGAAAGCATCTACCAAACCCGCAACCCAACCATCTGCTCCCATCAAAAGGCTTTCTAAAGCCAAATCATCGACTCCCGAAAGAATCTTAAACCTTCCACCAAATTCGTTGATGATATCGGTCATGTATCGAATATCTCCCGTAGATTCTTTCATAGACTCAAAGTGCGGATTTGCAGCCAAATCTCTGAACATCGGAATAGAAATAAAGGTTTTATAAGCCAAAGGATTATTATATGCCATCACAGGTAAATCTGTCGAATCGGCTACTCGATGCAAATAATGCAGGGTTTCTCTGTCGTCTGAAGGATAACGCATCGGTGGCAATAACATAAAGCCATCGGCCCCTACTTGTTCGCTAGATTTTGCCAAAGCGATTGCCTCACGAGTGATACACTCCGCAATACAAATGATTAAAGGCACTCTTCCGGCAATGGTATTTTTAGCGGTTTCGAGCAATGTAAGTTTTTCATCGGTCGATAAAGTACCATTTTCGCCCAAAGACCCACAAATGATAATCCCATGTACTCCAGCCTCCAATTGTTTGTCGATATTATGACTAAATGTCTTTAAGTCGAGGCTCTCATCTTGAAAAAAAGGAGTTGTTAGGGCAGGGTAAACGCCAATCCAGGAAGGTTTCATGTTAAATAAGTTTTGATTAAGTGTAATAATTAAACGAGTGTCCAAATTTAATTAAAATTGACATATAATATAAGAAGAATCAAAAAAATGCTTTGAAATTCTTCAATTTCTCGGACTCTTAGGCAATCTCTTTTTTGTCCATCGAAATATTTTTTTTATCAAAAACGACATATTTATTACCATAATGGTTTTTTGATTTTTAATTAAAAAAAACATTATATACATTTGTCCGTTGTTTAACTAAAACGTTTCCAAAAAATGAAAAAATTACTACTCGCTATCGCAGTAATCACTGCTGTCTCTTTCACATCTAATGCTCAAGACAAAAAATTTGCTGTCAAAGTCAATCCATTAAGTTTGGGTTTTGCAACGGTAAACGTTCAGTTGGAGAAAACCATCAGTTCTAGCTCTTCTATTCAGTTAGGAACTGCGGTATCTTCGTTGAAAGTGTTGGGTACAAAGTACAATTTCTTCCAATTAACTCCTGAGTTTCGTAAGTATTTCGGAGAAGACAATGCCATGAAAGGTTGGTATGTTGGTCCATATTTGCGTTTATTATCAGGAAAATACGATTCTGGATTTAATGTTGATGTGAAGTACACTACTTTTGGTGGTGGTGCGGTGATTGGTTACGAAAAAGCAAGCAGCAAAGGATTTGTATTTGATGTATTTGCGGGACCAAACTATGGAGCAACTTCATTCAAAGGTTCAGCCTCGATTAACGGCGAAAGTGCATCGGGCAGAGGCACAGGCAACGGATTTGGTTTGAGAGTGGGCCTTGCCATAGGTTTTGCTAAATAAATCCATTGAAAAACGTACATAAACAGCTGGACTCGATTGAGTTCGGCTTTTATGCGTAGTAAACTGTTTTTAAAAATTAGAAATATAAGATTTAGGGTCAATCATAAGAGTTGGGGGTAATTTTAACATACAACAACAAAACGAAAAACTGAATTATAGATGAAATTTATAAATCCTTATGAAGTTTTAGAACTTGAAACACCAGATAAAGGTGAAGTAAAGAAGGCTAAACGCAGAAAACTAACGGAATTTGACTTGTCAGATGATGGAAGTATTGAGTTCAAAAGTATCAAAATGCACAAAGCAGATTTTTTGAATGCTACTGACGAGCTAGACAACGAGCAAAAAAGCCAATTCTATTGGAGTATCAAAAACAACCCTGAATTAAGTAACTTTCTTAGTTCGGGAGATACTTGGTTTTTTGCCAACTACCAAACACAACGAATTTTTAGCAATCCAGACTTTATTGAGTTTGTAAGCCCATATTTTGCGTACCAATATAACAAAGTCATTTTTCAGACCTTTGAAGAAGGTAACACAAGCCTTTTGAAAAAACTTGTTACAAATCTAATCTTAGTAAGCCCTAACCAAACAGACAAAGCATATCAAAACCTTAGAGAATTTATAAGCAATCAAATACAGGAATTACATCAAATCCGAACAGATATTGAAAACGAAGAAACTCACTATGAAGAAGATAGTGTAGAAGATGTTTTTTCAGATTTGCAAGAAATGATAAGCATAAATACTTACAATATCTTGCCTGCTTACTTTCAATCACAGCGTAATGATATTGCTCAAAAATTACGCAATATTTCAGTGGCGGTTTTCAATAATTTAAATAGTTCGGAAGTTGCTTTGCAAATTATAGAGTTTGCGTTAAAATTAAGTATAAATAATTTGACAAAGCAAAATATAGAAAATGACTACAATCAAATTGCTGAAATCCATAAACTAACCCGCAGCAAAGATATCGCCTTAGTGAATATCAGCCTCACCAAAACTGAAAACGGTGTTGCGAGTTTAGGTTTGCCTGCAAAAGTTTCCGTAAAAGCCATTAACCTCATGCAACAAACCAAAGCACTTGAATTTAAAGAAATTAAAGAAACCGATAATGGCGCAAGCGCAACTTAT
>CAYUFZ010000098.1:0-9195 GCA_964444025.1 uncultured Emticicia sp. | reverse complement strand
CAAGAAGCATTATCAAACCTGATGAGAAACCGGACAACTTTGGTGATTGCTCACCGCCTGAGTACGATTCAAAATGCGGATGAAATTTTGGTGATTCACCAAGGGAATATCATCGAAAGAGGTACTCATGAATCGTTGTTGCAGATTAGCGATGGATTTTATAAAAAATTGAGTACGATGCAAATGATTTGAAGTCATGAGAAGAGATATTTTGGTAAAAGTGGCTAATTTTTGTGCTTATCAGGAGCGAACTCATGCAGAAGTAAGGGAGCGATTAGAAAAATGGGGGGTGTGGGGCGAAGAAGCAGACGAAATGATTGTGTATCTTATTGAAGAAAATTTTCTAAACGAAGAGCGTTTTGCCAAAATATTTGCCGGAAGCAAATTTAGGGTCAAACAATGGGGAAGGGTGAAGATTCGCTACGAACTAAAAGCTAGAAAATTGTCAGAATATTGTATCAAATCAGGAATGCAAGAAATTGATGATGATGACTATATTCATACGCTTCGAGAATTGCTTCAAAAGAAAAAACAAGAGTTAAGAGGAGAAAAACAAATCCCTGTTTTAAAACAGAAATTAGCCCGATTTGCCATTGGGAAAGGATTCGAAGCAGATTTGGTTTGGGAAATAGTAGGGGAGCTTTTTTAGAAAAATAATGCGGGCTTGAAAATTCGATGCTTTAATCAGCCCGCATCTTGATTATTTTTTGGTAAAACCTAATTTTGAGACAGTCTTCACGCCATCTTCTTCAGTCGTCTGAATAATCGTTAATTTTGTATCCACGATAGTATAATCCAATACTTCTTTTGTGCCATCTGAGTTTGAAATCGTCAATTGTGTTGCGGTTGCTTCGTATTTAACAGTTTCACCTTCTCCAGGCAATTCTGAACTAAAATCTGCTAATTCTGTTTTGCAATTGCTTGGGATATCTGAGCTTAATTCACCTTTGCTATTAAAAACAAAGGCAAAGTCTTTTAAGCAAGGCACAAATATAATAGCAAATCCAAATAAATCTTGTTCAGAATCATTCCCTTCTTTAACAGTGAGTGAAGTCAATTTCCATGTCCCTACCAATTTGGATTGGGGAGTCACTTCCGCAGATTTACTACAACTGAACATAATAATTGAAACCAAAAGAACGATAGTTAATCGAACAGCAAATTGAAATTTAGATAAATTTTGCATGATAAAAAAGTTTTTATTAGATAGTATTTTTTAGGAATTCAAATTAAAAGATATTAATTTGAATTTGCAAAATATTCATACTTTTCGGCATTGTTTTTATTAAGTGGTAAAATCCATGCTTTAAAAGATTTATTCTTCCGCTTCATTCAAAAATCATTGTTTGTTCAGAGCTTTTCATGCAATTTTGGGGAATAATTTAATTCTTCGGAAAACATAAACAGAGCATAACGATGCGAAATTACATTTTTCTTTCTCTGATACTAGTTCTTCTTGCTTGCGGCAAAAATCAGGAAAACGCAACCCAGCCGCAATACAAACCTTTGGTTGAGGCAGTCTATGCGTCCGGTAATATCTATCCTATCAATGAGTATAAACTTACTGCCAATGCCGATGGTTACCTTGTGCAACAATTGGCAAGTGAGGGGGATTTGGTTCAAAAAAATCAATTATTATTCTTGCTGGAAAGTGTGTCTCAAAATGCAAGATTAGAAGCAGCAAGTAATATTTTAAGACAATCGGAAGCTAATTTTTCAGATAATTCACCTATTTTACTCGAATTGGAATTGCAGCTTAAAAATGCACGAACAAAAATGAATAATGATTCGGTGAACTATAAACGATACAAAGAATTATTAGAAAAAAATGTCGTGGCAAAAGTAGATTTTGAGAAAATGGAATTGGCTTATTTAGCATCTAAAAATGATTTCTTAGCTCGTCAAAAAACTTGGCAACGTACAAAAAATCAATTATATGTTGAGTTGCAGAACTCAAAAGCTAATTACAAAGTCAATGCTCGTGAAGAAGATAACTCCAAAATCAAAAGCTTTGAATCAGGTAAATTATACGAAGTTTATAAAAAACAAGGAGAGCTGGTTCGTAGAGGGGAAGCGGTTGCATTGGTAGGAGATGCAGAAAATACTTATGCTCAGTTATTTATAGATGAATCGGATTTTGTGAAAGTTCAGCAAGGGCAGGAAGTGTTAATCAAAATTGATGTCTATAAAGATAAAGTTTTTAAGGCAAAGGTTTCGAAAATGTATCCTAAGCTAAACAAAGCAGACCAAACCTTTCGGATTGATGCCGAATTTACGGAAGAAAAACCACAAGCATATTATGGCATGACCGTAGAAGCAAATATTATTATTTCAGAAAATCCGAGAGTATTGACAATCCCTAAAAGTTATTTAGTAGGCAATGATTCTGTGTGGGTAGAAGAAAACGGAGACAAAAAGAAAATCAAAATTATCAAAGGTGTAGAAAATCTTGATTTGGTAGAAGTAAAATCTGGGCTGTCGGAAAAGTCTAAAATTGTGATGAATTAAGGCATAAGCAAAGGAAATTTCGGGATTTAAACCAAATATTCAAATGAATTTAAAAATATCTTTTCAAATTGCCCGTACGCATTTGATGACCAAAAAACGCCAAACGGTGATAGCCATGCTTGGGGTGACTTTTGGCATTGCCATGTTTATTTTGATGATTTCGGTGATTAAAGGAGTGAATCAGTTTTTGGAAGATTCTGCCTTAGATGCCACGCCACACATTCGGATTTATAAAGAAATTACGAGCAATCATCCAAGTTTGATTGAAGATGAAAATCCTGAGGCATTGACAATTATTCATCATCAATTGCCTAAAAATGAGCTTTCAAATATTAAAAATGGCTTGCAAATAGCTGCAAATATCGAAAAAGAGTCAGGGGTATTGGGGGTGTCACCCCAAATTAGTTCTCAAGTTTTCTTCAACAAAGGACCAGTCCCATTTCCTGGTCAGATTGCCGGTGTGGAGATTCAGAAAGAGAATAAATTGTATAATATCAAAAAGCGAATCAAGTCTGGAAGTATGGAGGCATTGCTTTCGAATCCAAACGGGATTTTGATGGGGAAAATTCTGGCAAGAAACCTTAATGTAAATGTTGGAGATAAAATCACCATTACCACGCCCACTGGAAATCTGAAATTGGTGAAGGTAGTGGGTATTTTTGGGTTTGGAATCCAAACAGTCGATGGGGTGCGGTGCTATGCCAATATGTCGATGGCTCAAGAGATATTACAAAAAGATAAAAGTTATGTGACGGACATTCATATAAAGATGAAAGATTCGCAAGGAGCTTTGAAGTACGCTAAGGTACTCAAACAGCAGTACGGCTATAAGACTCAAGATTGGGCAGAAGCAAACTCAGCTTTTTTGGCGGGCGATAAAATTAGAAACGGAATGGTCGTGATTGTGTCGATTACTTTGTTGGTAGTGGCAGGTTTTGGAATTTATAATATCATGAACATGAATGTTATCAATAAAATGAAAGACATTGCCATTCTGAAAGCGACTGGTTTTGGAGGAAAAGACATTGTTTCTATTTTCTTGATTCAATCGGTAATTATTGGTGTTTTAGGTGCTTTTTTAGGGATATTGATAGGTTATTGTCTGAGCTACGGGGTTTCGGTGATGCCTTTTGATGCAGGAGATTTTTTGGATATCAAGACTTTTCCTGTATTATTTGAGTGGAAGTTTTATTTTGCAGGAATGCTTTTTGGAATCATCACAACCTTATTGGCAGGGTATTTTCCAGCAAAAAAAGCAGCTAAAATTGATCCTGTTGCCATTTTAAGAGGTTAATTCAAAATATTCATGTTATGAGTCAAAATAATTTAAAAGTTCTACAAGCATCCAATATCAATAAATATTTTTTTGAACCCGAAAAATTTCAGGTACTTAAGAATATCTCTTTTGAGGCTGAAAAAGGAGAATTTTTGTCTTTGGTCGGGAAATCTGGTTGTGGAAAATCAACTTTACTATATATCTTGTCCACGATGGATACAGATTATGAGGGAGAATTGATGATGAATGGAGAACGCCTGACTGGAAAAACACAAGACCAATTGGCAAATTTCAGAAATGAACACTTGGGTTTTGTTTTTCAATTTCACTTTTTATTGCCTGAATTTTCTGTCTTGCAAAATGTCATGTTACCTGCCATGAAATTAGGGAAATATTCCAATAAAGAAATAGAAGAACGGGCATACCAAAAATTAAGATTGGTAGATATGCACGAACATGCCCTCAAGCAGTCTTCTAAGCTATCGGGTGGGCAGCAGCAACGGGTGGCGATCGCTCGTGCTTTAATCAATCACCCAACAATTATCATGCGTGATGAACCGACTGGAAATTTGGATAAGAAAAATTCGTCGGTAGTTTTTGATATTTTCAAGCAAATTGCCCACGAAAATAATCAAACGATTATTGCCGTTACGCATGACCCTGATTTTGCCAAGGGTTCGGATAGAATCATTGAAATGTCAGACGGCCAAATTATTGCATAGGTTTTAAATGAAAAAAATTAGATTATTTCAATTTTCAATTATTTTGGTGCTTGTATTGGTCCCAACGGTATTTCGTTGGTATTTATTCAAAATTGACATAGAGTATAATTTTTTGTTTGCTCTCATCTCGCTATTGGTTTTCTCCGGAACATCCTTTTTTTTCGAGGGATTGGTGAAAGTTTTCGATAGTTATCTTCCTTATAATAAGGGTATTGTCAAGCGATTGATTTTACAGACTTTCCTAACTTTTGGATTTATATTTATAGCGACTCGCTTGGCATTTGGTTTAGGAAGATGGATTATTCAAAGCCGAATGACAGACTTCCAAGAAATTATGCGTGTACAGTTTACTTTATTGACAGAGGCGGTAGGGTATGCTTCTGAGGTATTATTGGCAATTATTCTAAATATAGGACATTTTTCTTATTTTTCGCTTTTACAATGGAGAGAAAATGCTGTTCGTGCGAGTTTGCTTGAAAAAGAAAAATCGCAGGTACAATTTGATAATCTGAAAAATCAGTTAAATCCTCACTTTTTATTTAATAGTCTGACATCATTGGACGCACTCATTCATGAAAACCCCGATTTAGCGAGCCAATTTCTAAGACAATTGGCAAAAGTTTTTCGTTATGTATTGCAAAACAAAGAGAAAGTTTTGGTGAAATTGTCCATTGAAATCGAGTTTATTGAGAATTATGTAGCTCTCTTGAAAACCCGATTCGAAGAGGCTCTTCTCATTCGGTTTGATATTTCTGAAGATGTGTTGGATGCTAAAATTGTGCCGGTTACGTTGCAAATTTTAATTGAAAATGCTCTCAAACATAACATCGTCAATGCAAGTAAACCGTTAATAATCAATATTTTTGATGAGGATGGATACTTGGTCATTGAAAACATAATTCAGCATAAAGGCTCAGTCGAAACGTCAAATGGTCAAGGACTGAATAATCTTAAAACTTTGTATAGTTTTTTGGGAGAAACAGAGATGATTGTTGAAAAAAACGAAAAATTTCAAGTCAAAATACCGCTAATTGTCTAAAATAATGAATATTCTTTTGATTGAAGATGAGCCATTGGTGGCAAAAAATCTTGAAAAGTTGATTTTCCAAATCGAGCCAGAGGCTTCTATTTTGGCAATTATAGGAACGGTGAAAGAATCGGTCGATTGGCTTAAAAAATACCCAAATCCCGATTTGATTTTGTCTGATATTCAGCTGGCAGATGGGGTAAGCTTTGATATTTTTCATGAAATCGAGCCGAAATGCCCTATTATTTTTACGACTGCTTATGATGAATATGCCATTCGGGCATTTAAGCTGAATAGCATTGATTATCTGCTCAAACCGATTGATAAAGAGGAGCTTGGACGAGCCTTTGAGAAATTTAAAAATTGGTCGTTTCGGTCGAACACAAATTATTTGGAACAATTTAAAACATTATTGCACGAAGTAGAAAATAAAACGGAACGAATCAGCTATAAAAACCGATTCACGGCTCATTTTCAGCGAAATATTGTAGCGGTGCATTCCGAAAAAATAGTCTGTTTTTTTAGAGATGAAGTGATTTGGTTACAAACCTCCGACAATCAAAAAATGATTACGGATTATCATTCTTTGGACGAAATAGAAGAATTACTCAATCCTGCCGTTTATTTTAGAGCCAATAGACAATACATTGTCAATAAAAATGGCATAGAAAGTTATCGAACCCATTTTTCTGGAAAAATTGAGCTAAAACTCTGCGTTAAGGCCAAAGAAGAGGTAGTTGTTTCAAAAGAAAAAGCCCATCAGTTTCGGCATTGGTTTGCGGAGGATTAAACCTTGATTTTTTTCCATCGTCCACGTCTAAAAACAAAGATGGCGACGACAGCCAAAATCGACTCGCTGATGGCTATTGACCAAAACACCCCCGATGGTCCCCAAGATTGATTTTTGGCTAAAAAATAGGCTAGTGGAATTTCTATTAACCAAAAACAAACAAAATTCATCAACGTTGGCGAAAGAGTATCGCCCGCTCCGTTGAGAGATTGTCCGATAACCATTCCATAGCCGAAGAAAATATACCCCAAACAGATAATCTGCAAGCACCTTACGCCTGTGTCAATGACGGTAGGGTCTGTGCTAAAAATAGAAATAAAATCTTTAGCAAAATAAGCAAAAATTAGTCCGATGCTTAAAAGAAATATCATGTTATAAAAAGCAGTTCGCCAGACAGATTGTTCGGCTTTTTCGACTTGTTTAGCTCCAAGATTTTGCCCAACCAACGTGGCAGCGGCATTTGACATCCCCCAAGAAGGCAAGATAGTAAAAACAATAATGCGAATAGCAATGGTATATCCTGCGACTACGTCGTCTCCGAAAGTCGATAAAATACGTATCAAAAAAATCCAGCTTGCCGATTGAATCAGAAATTGACCCGTTCCACCCACAGCAATATTCAAGAGGTTTTTAATGATTTCTTTATTAGGAATAAATTGCTTGATAGAAATTTTGATATTTCCCTTTTCACCGAATAGGGCATATAATTGATAGATAACCCCGACTGTTCTTCCAATACTTGTAGCGATCGCTGCACCCTCTACTCCAAAATGTAGCACAGGTATTAAGAGAAAATCCATGGAAATATTGATAATATTTGCCAAAATAACCGACTTCATGGCGGTAGAGGCATCTCCAGCACCTCGCAGAGCACCGCTCAGCGTGTAAAGAAGAATAATAGATGGACTGCTTGCAAATATTATCTTGGTAAAGGAAGAGCCTTTTTGGATTAGATGCTCACTACCGCCCATCAATTGAAGAATATTCTCAGCAAAAATAAATCCTAGACAACCTAAACTAATCCCCAATACGACTGAAAGCAGTATTACTTGAGAAACTGCTTTTCCTGCTTCCAGTTTGTTGCCCTCTCCAATTCTTCTGGCTACAATGGCTGTGGCAGCAGCACTTAATCCGATGGCAAGCGAATAGATTAATGTCAGCACAGATTCGGTTAAGCCAACTGTTGCAACGCCTTCGGTTCCCACATATTGTGCCACGAAAAACGCATCAACAATAGCGAAAAGCGATTCTCCAATCATTTCAAGAATCATCGGAACAGACAATAAGAAAATAGCACGATTGATACTTAAACCCGTATAGTTTTGTTCTTCATCTCCGAGGGCTTGAAAGAATAGTTTGATAAATTTTCGCATAAAAGGAAAAGCAAATGAGCAACCAATGATAGCCACAAAGGTAAGCAGAAATGTTGGTTTGGAATAAAAGAGAAGGTATGAATTTTAAGAAGATATTTGATTGACTATCTATTGATAATCCGATTGATATTACCATTCTAGGATATAAATATAATGATGAAAACGAATTTATGTTTGAATAGTTATATAATTTATCAAAAAAGTTACTTTATAATAAATTTTGAAATAATAGAAAAAAAGAGAACATTTTTAAACGATATAATTTATGTATATTTTTATTAAATGTTAGTAAGTAAAAGACTTTATAATTTAGTGTTACTTTTTTTTAATTCTAAGTCTAATTAATAATTAATATTGATACTTATTACTTATAAAGATAAAAAAGAAAAAAAGTCATGAAAAAAAACGAATTCTTCTTTAAAAAGCACTATTTCAATGTGCTTCATTCTTTAATTACACAAAATTTTGTAATTCTTTATTCTAAATTGAGCAAATTATCAAAAAATTCAATGTTTATAAAAAAAATGAATTTGAAAGAATTTTTGTCTTTACAAAAATCGTGCCAATGTTAAATTTGTAAAAATTAAACTTGTCAATTTGGACATATTTCTTACCCAAAACGACATATTTTTATAGCAATTAGAAAATTAATTTAGTAAAACCCAAAAATAGCTTGAAAATTAAACTTCCCAGAAGATTGATTCGGCTAATGAAAACAATTTATGAAAATTCCAAAAGTAAAAACCAAAAAAGGTTGGGGTCTGAACAAATCCTATGTAGCAACATTGTATGTATTAAGCTACTTCTTGTTCTTTCTTGTACCCATACAAGAATCTTATGCCCAATGTAATACGACCAGCTTTACTGTGACAAAGACTGTCGGGACGTGTTTTTCGAATGCTACGCTGACAGTAAAAGTGCCGACCTCGACGAATTGTTCGGGTTGGGTTGCGGAAATTGTCAAAACTCCCGGAGGCACACCAGTTCAGCAATCGATACCCGCTGGAGGAGGTGATGTAACCTTTACTTCATTACCAGCAGGGAATTATAATGTATCTTTGTCGAATGGTTTTACCACAATCAACTATGCTAGCAATCCGGTTGCGGTTACGACAAGCTATGTAAACATGTCGCTGACAAACTCATTTGTGGTGCCAACATGTACACCGACTTCTCCAGGCTATACACCCGATGGGAAATTGACGGTGAATGTTGCGAGTGGTGGAGTAGGACCATTTGTATATACGGTGTCTTATCCAACTCCTTCGCCAGGAACGGGTACTACCACCCAAACTTTTACGACTGCGAGCAAATCATATACATTTACAGGGATACCAGGAGGAATAACAGCCAATATCAGTGTCAAAGACTTGGTGAATAACACAGCAGGCTGTGAAGTGACTGTATCTCAATCCCCAGTGTTAGCTAATAATACATCAGCTACACTTGCCTATGGTTTTAGGGCATATAACTATATAAGAGACTGCTCCAATTGTGCA
>CAYUFZ010000097.1:0-9195 GCA_964444025.1 uncultured Emticicia sp. | reverse complement strand
GCCGCAATATTCGTTTTAACCCAATTTAGAGCAGCAACCTGATCCAAATACCCATAATTACCAGAAGCCTTATACGGAGCCTCAGCAGAAAGTTCAGGGTGAGCAAAATTGCCAAATATATTCAAACGATAATTACATGTCACTACAACAATACCCTTTTTTGCCATGCTTTCACCATCATATCTTGGCTCAGAGCCATCACCAGCCACATTTCCTCCACCATAAAAATAAACCAAAACAGGTAAATTTTTAGACGTTCGCTTCGCAGGTGTCCATACATTCAAATATAAACAATCCTCACTCAAACCATTAGAACGAGAGTTCATATCTCCAAAAACAATTTTCTGCATCGGTCTTGGTCCAAATTTTTTGGTTTCTTTGACCCCTTTCCAATTCTCCAAGGCTTGTGGAGCTTTCCACCTTAACTCACCGACTGGAGGCTTGGCAAAAGGAATACCAAAATAGGTCTGAATCCCTGTTTTGGTATCAAAATTACCCTCAATTATACCATTTGAAATGGCTGTTTGAACCGCAAAAAAACTGTTTTGCGAAAAACCATTGGCATAAACAAATACCAATAAAGCAAAAATAAACTTAAAAGTTTTCATCAAAAATTAATTAAAATATTATTGTATCATTTTAAGACAATAATAGTGGATTTTTATATTTAATCCTATTTAATTAAAAATAAATCATATTTTATTCGACAAATAAGCTTGATTAATCGACATTTTCATCCGAAGGCAGAAAAGAGAAAATAAAGCCTAAAAAGAATAAACGTTTTCTAAAAAACAAAATCAATAAAAAACAGTAATTTTGTAAGATTAAATAAACCAATCGGTAAAACAAGAAGATATCAAAGCAATGAATATTGAGATAAAACTTAAGCAAGAAATTCAAACAATTCTCACGGAGCTATATCAAATACAGGAAGAATGTAGTATTCAACCTACCAAAAAAGAATTTGAAGGAGACTATACCTTTGTGGTATTTCCACTCGTAAAAGCTTTGAAAAAAAATCCATTAGAATTAGGGAATCAAATTGGAGAAAAATTATTAGAAATATCTTCCATTGCTGAAGCATTCAATGTAGTTCAAGGTTTTTTGAATATAACCTTAAAAAAAGAGGTATGGTTGGAAAGTTTGAATATAATGCTTTCCAATGAAAAATTTGGAGAATTAGAAAAAAACAAGGGTTCCGTTATGGTAGAATTTTCTTCTCCTAATACGAATAAACCTTTGCATCTTGGTCATTTGAGAAACAACTTTTTGGGAGATTCTGTATCAAAAATTTTAGATGCAGCCGGCTATAATGTTATCAAAAGTTGTTTGGTCAACGATAGAGGAATACATATCTGTAAGTCAATGCTCGCTTATGAAAAATTTGGGGATAATGCTACTCCCGAAAGCCTCGGCATCAAAGGAGATCACCTTGCAGGAAAATTTTATGTAGAATTTGACAAAGCATACAAAAACGAAATTAACCAATTGCTCACCAAAGGTCTTACTGAAGAAGAAGCCAAGAAAAATGCTCCATTGATGAAAGAAGCACAAGAAATGCTTCAAAAGTGGGAAAACGGAGACGAACAAACCATTGCTCTTTGGCAAAAAATGAATCAGTGGGTATATGATGGATTTGCAGAAACATACAAAACTATCGGAATAAATTTCGACAAAACATATTACGAATCAAATACCTATTTATTGGGTAAAGATATAGTAGAAGAAGGATTAGAAAAAGGTGTGTTTTTCAGAAAAGAAAATGGAAGTATTTGGGTAGATTTGACGGAAGATGGATTAGACGAGAAGCTTGTTTTACGAGCAGATGGTACTTCTGTGTATATTACCCAAGATTTGGGAACTACCGATTTGAAATTCAAAGATTATTCCAGTGATAAATCCATTTGGGTAGTTGGAAACGAGCAAGACTATCATTTTCAGGTACTTTTTGCAATCATGAAAAAACTCAATCGAGCGTACGCCGAGGGTTGTTATCACCTAAGCTATGGCATGGTTGATTTGCCTTCGGGTAAAATGAAATCAAGAGAAGGGACGGTGGTTGATGCAGATGAGCTTGTCAAGGAAATGATAGAAACAGCAGCAGAAACAACCAAAGAAAGAGGAAAAATAGATGGATTCAGCGAAGAAGAAGCCGAAAAACTCTTTAAAATGCTGGCTTTAGGAGCATTAAAATATTTTTTACTAAAAGTTGAGCCTAAAAAGCGAATGTTGTTTAATCCTTCGGAATCTATTGATTTTCAAGGAAATACTGGCCCATTCATACAATATACACATGCACGTATCTGCTCAATTATAAGAAAAGCTCAATCTTTAAATATAGAAATTCCGAAACAAGTACCCACGTCTGTTGCTATTCAGAAAACAGAAATAAATCTTATCTATTTATTGGGGGAATATCCGTCGATTGTACAAAAATCCGCAGAAGAATATTCTCCGTCGGTGATTGCCAACTATGTGTATGAGCTTGCCAAAACATTTAACCAGTTTTATGCCGAAATATCAATCATGAATGAAACTGAATTGGAGAAAAAAGTATTTCGATTGTCTTTGATTCAAAAAATTTCAGAAACAATTAGAAAAGCAATGGCGTTATTAGGAGTAGAAGTACCTAACAGAATGTAAAATAGATACAAAAATGAAAAAAACAATCGTTATCAGACTAGCAGTTATTCTATCTGTTTCCACCTTAATCATCGTAGGCCTCATGAGTTTTAATATTATTAAATTTTTATTTTCGGACAAGAAGATGAGTCTAAGTAAGCCTGCAAGTATCCAAGCAAAAGGTTCATTTTATGATTTTAAGATGAAATCTTTGGACGGCAAAACAACTATTGATTTTAGCCAGTACAAAGGAAAAAAAGTAGTCATCCTCAATACCGCTTCGGCGTGTGGTTATACTCCTCAATATGCTGATTGGCAAAAATTCCATCAGGAATATGGAGACAAAGTGGTGGTTATTGGTTTTCCTGCAAATAATTTTGGAGGACAAGAGCCTGGTTCAAATTCTGAAATAGCCACTTTTTGTCAAAAAAATTATGGTGTTACATTTCAAATGTTTGAAAAAATTAGTGTAAAAGGCGACGACCAACATCCTTTATATCAGTGGCTTAGTAAAAAAGACTTGAATGGATGGAATGATAAATCTCCAACTTGGAACTTTTGCAAATATGTAATCAATGAAAAAGGAGAATTAAGCAACTTTTTTGCCTCTGGCGTAAAACCAAGTTCGCAAGAATTCAAACAAGCTGTGGGGATTTAATACAATGAATGATAAGCAAAAAAAAGCCCCTTCCACAATGGTTGGGGCATGGCTTTCAGCCGCACGTCCAAGAACACTCCCCCTTGCATTGTCAAGTATATTGATGGGTAGTTTTTTGGCTTATTCACAAAAACAATTCAGCTGGCAACTATTTTTGTATTGTTGTCTTACGACCATTTCTTTGCAAGTTTTATCAAATTTTGCCAACGACTACGGAGACACCCAAAATGGAGCGGATAATTTGGACAGAGTAGGCCCTCAAAGGGCTGTACAGAGCGGAGCTATTAGCCCCCAAACAATGTTTAAAGCTATTGTATTTACGGGTGTATTAAGCCTTTTATTTGGAATTTTGTTGATTTATATTGCATTCAAAAATACTTCATCCCAAGATTTTGGCTTCTTTTTCATACTTGGTATTTTATCTATTATTGCAGCTTATAACTATACAGCCGGAAAAAAACCTTATGGTTATGCAGGTTTAGGGGACATATCGGTATTTGTTTTTTTTGGATTGATAGGCGTTTTAGGAAGTACATATCTATACACCAAAAATTTCAATTTGGCAGACCTTCTTCCTGCTATCAGTTGTGGAATGTTTTCAACAGCTGTTTTAAACATCAATAATATAAGAGACATAGACTCGGACAGCAAAGCTGGGAAAATGACAATTCCTGTTCGCTTAGGTAAATCCAAATCAATAAAATACCATTGGTTTTTGTTAATAACAGGAATGATTAGTGCTTTGTTGTTTAGTATATTAAACGAAAAATACCTACTTATTTACCTATTAAGTTATCCCCTTTTGATAATCAATGGGATGAAAGTTTCTAGATTAAAAAATCCTGACCCCATGCTAAAACAAATGGCACTAAGCACATTGTTATTTGTTATTTTGTTTGGAATTTCGATTATAATATAAATTTTGTTTAAATTTTTCTTCGTTTGTACTAATTTTCACAATCACACGGCGATTTTGTTTTCTACCTTCAGGAGTCGCATTGCTCACAAGTGGACGAGTAGCTCCATAACCAGCAATGGCAAGTCTATCGGTCAATATTCCATGAGATTTGAAGTATAAAGCTACATTTTTGGCACGGAGTTCCGAAAGTTTTTTATTATTGAGTTGATTGCCACTACTGTCGGCATGCCCTTCTATAAAAATTTCAGTGTATGGATACCTAACCAAAACTCTAGAAATATCGTCCAGAACAGCAATGGCATTTCCAGTCAATTTCTCTGAGCTAGATTCAAAATAAAAATCAGGTTGAAAAGAGATATTAACCCCATCTGCTGTCCTGAGTATCTCTGCCCTATTGGCAGTAGCCCCTGAAAGATCGATTGCCAAAGTATTAAGCATTTCGCCAATTTTTGCAGCAATGAAAGCCGCCTCTGGATTTTTGTTTTTTTCTTTTGAGCTAGAATTAGACGCTTTTTTTTGAGAATGACAGGCATAAAAAAAACTAGCCGTCAAGAATAAGAAAAATAAAGTTAAATTCCGTTTCATCATTTTTTATAATATTAAGAAATTAGCACCCATCAATATGTAAAAATCGACAAAAAAAAGAGAATTCAATACAGAAAAATGAATAAATTATTAAAAGCGTACATTTTTTGGAAAATTTTCAGAAAAAAAATTGAAGTAAAGGTCGATAAAATTTACCTTTGCTAAGATTTTAAGATAGCAATTTCTTTATTGTTCAATTTATCCTTTGAATAACTAATAATTAACCTTTATGAAAAAAGCAATTTATTCTTTTTTAGCTATTAGCCTTTTGTTTATAGCACAAACAAGCCAAGCTCAACAAACTGCATCTGAGTTTTTTGAAATTGGAGTCAACAAAAGTAAAGCCGGCGATTACATAGGAGCATCCCAAGCTTTCAGTACATCCATTGCCATGAATCCTGATAACTCTGCAAGTTATTACAACAGAGGATTGGCCAAACAACAATTAAAAGACCACAGAGGTGCTATTTTAGACTTTGATAAAACGATTGATTTAGACCCTAAAAATGCTTTGGCATTTTTATATAGAGGGAAAAGTAAAGGAGAGCAAGACGATAATCGTTCTGCATTACAAGATTATAACCGTACGATTGAACTTAGCCCAGACGATGCTTTGGCGTATCTATACAGAGGTACTACCCGTGCAAAATTGTTGGATTATAAAAGAGCTATTCAAGATTTTACGAGAGTTATAGAATTGCCCTCTGAAGACGACAAAAAGTATCAGGCATACTACTCAAGAGGAATTTGCAAAACTCGTTTGGAAGATTTCAATGGAAGTATCACCGATTTCACCAAATCAATTGAACTTAATCCAAAACGTTCGCAATCTTTTGCCAGCAGAGGATATAGTCGTTTGAAAATTAATGATTTTACAGGCTCAATAAAAGATTTTGATGAAGCCATTAAGCTAAATCCTGAAGATAGCGAGTCTTATTTTAATCGTGGATTTGCAAAAACAAAAATCGAAAACTTCCGTGAGTCTATCATGGATTACGACAAAGCTATCCAATTGAATCCAAATAGTACTGAGGCATATTATGGCAGAGGTTTTGCCAATAATAAATTAGGAAATCAAAGAGATGCTATCAATGATTTGACGAAATCTATTGAAATTAATAATATAAATATTTCTTCAAAAGTATATTATAATGGAAAAATTAGCGAAAATATCCTAACAACCTTGAGAAATATTGTTCAGGAAAAAAATAAAATCGTTGAATTTTCAGATGACCGTTCGGGGGCTTATTATATCAGAGGAACTTCAAAATACAAATCAGGTGATGGAAAAGGAGCTATTGCCGACTTGAACAAATCAATCGAGCTAAACCCAGTTTATGCAGAGGCTTATTTTTCGAGAGGATTTGTTCGCTCATCAATGGGATTGCAAAAAGAAGCTTTGCAAGACTGCTCTAATGCTATCAAATTGAATCCTAAATACAGCGAGGCATTTTATGTAAGAGGGATTATCAAGCATGCCTTAGGTGATGAAAACGATGGTTGCTATGATTTGAGTCGTGCAGGAGAATTAGGATATTCGGCAGCTTACAATGTTATTCGTGAATATTGCAACTAATATATATTAGAATGTCTATCAATTCAACAAAAAAAACTTCAACTAAAGTTGAAGTTTTTTTTGTTGATACTAAAAACCACTAAAGTCTAAAACCTATTTATAGTTCGATTAATGAATTGGAATCACATTTATAAATAAATTTAACCACCTGAACCAAATCATTTTCCGATATTTTTTTCACTTGAGTATCAAAACCACCAGCATACTTTTCAGTAATTTTTTGTGTATTTTTAATTATTTCAGCCACATAAGGATGCTTTGTAGTACCCACATTTTGCCCAAAATCTAAAATATCCGCTTTAAACATCAAATTGACAGGTATTTTATACATCAAACCATTTTTGGCGGCACAAACCGGATAAGGCTCAAACTCAACAGACGAAGCAAACTCCCCAAGCTTTTTCTGAGCAATTTTATATTCTTCTTCGTTTTCACCAAAAATAATAGCAACTTTAGAACGAACAGCCTTGACCCTATTATCATTTAACGAATCAATTTTAGAAAGTAACTCACGCAAAGGAATGGTATTTTTTCCGTTTCTAATACGTTCACGTACCGATTGTCGAATAAAATAAGTAATCGACTGAGTGACAGTCAAACCAATCTCTGCCATTTGTTTAAAAATGAGCGAAGCAGGAGACATCCCTGGCAAAGTATTAGGGTCATGCAACAATACCCGCCCGTCTGGAGTCAAAAAACCATCAATTCTTGTCACCACACTAAATCCAAGACTATTGAAAGTTTTCAATAAGCTATCTCTGATTTTATAAAGATTTTCCATGGAAGTATCAACCGGAATACGTTTTTTAGTAACATTCGATTTATACTTGGATTTAAAGTCAAAAGTTTGAATTTCGCCATAAATTTCAGTTGGAGGTAAAGTCACTGCCGTTCCATCTTCTTGTTGGATAATTCCACAAGAAAACTCCTGCCCTACTACAAACTCCTCAATCATGACATGGTCTTCGGCATTGAGCGAGAAAGCCGTAACAGATTCATGCGAAAACAATTGAGCATCCAACTCTTCCATTAACTCAACTGGATGATAGATTATTTTTCCATTTATCATCAAAGGGAATCCAATTCCTTCATCTAAATTTGAAGTTTTTTCCATCAAGTGACGTTTTTGACGATCGGTCATTTTTTCCCACTCTTTTTTGATGAAAGTAGTTTCAAAAAAGCATTGTTGCACTGCTTTTGAAAACTCCTCTAAACTTCTTTTACGCACAATAGCCACCCCAATGGAAGAGCCTTGGTGCGGAGCTTTTACGACAAAAGGGAAGCCGATAGAGTTGATTAAGTCTGTAAAAAGTTTAGAACGGTCTGCATTTTTCCATTCTTCACGTGTGAAAGTAATGGATTTCTTTTTTTGCCCGGTCACTAATGAAATCAATTTGTTTTGCAATGGTTTATCAATGCCAACAGCAGACCCCATCAAACCCGGTCCCATATAGGGAATATTATACCATTCGAATAAGCCTTGTATTGCTCCGTCCTCTGCTTGTGGGCCGTGCATGATACAGAAAGCGAAATCCATGATTTGAGGAAAATCTTCTGGACGAATCTGCTTCCCAATTTTATAGATTAACTTATAAAGTTGGGTTTCATTCAGTTCGCCTAAAGATTCAATATAGACCCTAAAACCCCTATTCAAATTCTTAGACGGGAAAAACTCACGAATAGAATCCTCATACAATAATTCGGGATTTATTTGAATAAAATGCCCCAAACTATCAACAAAAATAGGAATAGGTTCAAAAATTGCCTTGTCAATATGCTCAAAGGCAGTTTTTCCGCCTAAATAAGAAATTTCTCGTTCCCGGGCAGGGCCTCCGAAAAATATACCTACTCTAATTTTATTTGTCATTGGCTGATTTTCACAGTTCCACACTGCAAACTTGTTTCAAAATTTATACTAAAAAAGAATTGATAAATATCATTCATCTAAAATCAATCCAAAAATTGTTTGCAAGATAATAAAAAAGCCGCTTCAATAAATAAGCGACCTTTAAAAATAAAGCAAATTTTTAAAAATTTATTGAAATGTTAGATTTAAAGCTTCTACTTTTTTGATTTCAGGTACAGCTTTTAAAATTGCCTCCTCTAAGCCTGCCTTAAAAGTCATTGACGACATAGGACAATTGCCACAAGCTCCCAATAATTCCAATCTGACAACCATGTCATCAGTAATATCCACCACTTTGACATTTCCCCCATCAGCTTGTAAATAAGGCCTGATGGCGTCCAAAGCGGACTCGACTTTTAGTATTAAATTTTCCATGAATAAAAGAATTTTCCATAAGCTTTGCATAGGAAATCCCATACAACCCGATTAACTAAAATTATCTTACCTCTACCCTAACAGATTTTTCGCCAGAGGCATTTCGAATAGCTACTTGGCGAGCCAGAGCTTCTGCTGCTTGTTTGAATGCTTCGCTGACAATACCCTCTTCTTCCATCACAATCGGGCGACCCTCATCTCCGCCTTCCCGAATACTCTGTACCAAAGGAATTTCACCCAGAAGAGGCACGCCAAATTTATCAGCAATATCCTTTCCACCATCTTTTCCAAAAATATAGTATTTATTTTCGGGCAACTCTGCTGGTGTAAAGTACGCCATATTTTCGACAATCCCTAATATTGGCACATTGATTTGTGGCTGACGAAACATAGAAATCCCTTTATTAACATCGGCTAATGCTACTTTTTGAGGGGTTGTTACCACTACTACACCCGTCAATGGTACAGTCTGAACCAAAGTTAAGTGAATATCGCTTGTTCCAGGAGGCAAATCTATCAAAATATAATCCAGCTCGCCCCAATCGACGTCACCA
>CAYUFZ010000096.1:5410-9265 GCA_964444025.1 uncultured Emticicia sp. | reverse complement strand
TGTCATCATCTGGGTCGGTATTGTTAGGAATACCATCTCCGTCAGAATCTTGATACCCACTCAACTCTCCTCCCAAACGTGCCATCGAGATTTGACGAATCTCGCCGTCGCTGTATCGCATCACCACGCTGTCGGTCAAGCTTGCACTTGGCTTATTTTCGATAAATACTCGACCATCGTCTTTATTGACATTTATTTTCTTGCCGTTGCTTGCCTCCACTTCTAAGTTTTTATTCGTAGTAAGTGTAGTAGGATTAGAACCAACTTTTAATTGTGCCTGTCCAGCAAACGCTACAAGAAAAAATAAGATAACTTTATATTTCATGTCTATAATATTTAAAAAAATTATTCATTTACATCCTCCATCGCAACCAATATACATGGCAGACACCGAACTCGTTTGCCCAGAATTACAGCCGAAGGCTATAATATTGGTATTCATATCCACCGAAACTGATTGTTTGAAATATGTGGTAGAGGTTCTCGCCAAAAAGCCTCCAACTGGAATCAAACTACTTCTGGCAGTATTCCATTTATAAAAACTAGCCCAACCGGTTTCTCCGTGATTAAAAACAACATAACAATTCGACAATAACAAATTTCCTCTACTACGCCCCCCCATTGACGTTTGAATGGTACTTACCCAAGCACGGGTGGCATCTCCTTCGCCATTGCCCCAAGGATTGAAAAACCAAGATTTGCGAGCAGCAGCAGTAAAATTGGGTGCAGTATAATTCGGATTGGCAATATCTTCGTTGATAATGATAGATGATACTTTACTAATAACACCTGTCGTTATATCTTTCGAATAATAATACACAGAATCATAACTCACTGTACCATTAGAAATCCAGTTTTCATACGAAACCGCATAAGTGATAGCCGTATTGTCTAATCCAATCTGCCCTACGCCATTAGCAATGACACGATTCAATTGTTGTGTCCATACATCATTTACATTTGTATAGGCTTGTAACTTTTTGCCTCCGTAGCCACCAATCACGAAATCTCCATTATCATTTATTTGTACAGAAATACCATTACCCTGTGTATTCCCTCCTCCATTCGAATCTCCAACGACAATTACTTCGCCTACCTTATTATAAGTCAAAGTGGCTGTTCGTTTGTACAAATATGCCTTGTATGTCCATACCTGTACCGAATTAACGACACTATAAGTTTGGGTAACAATCACCAAATAAGGCCCTTTGGGAGAAGCATCCATTCCCTGAACTCGCTCTATCGAAGGAGTGGAGAATGTTTTGATTCCAGATACCTGTCCATCTGCCAAAGAATAAATATCCACAAAGTCTGAACTTGAACCATACCCACTCACAAAAAAGTTAGTCGAATTAATAGCACAAAATCGAGCATAAGTCGATGTGGTTGTGGTCGTAATTTTGTACAATGTTTTCAATCCTTTATAGACAAATACGGTATCACTTGTGCCAGGACCCTGATTGGTTTCAGTTGCGGAGGAATTACTCGCCCCACCAGCTGCTCCAGCTGTTGCAATAACATAATCTCCAGCAATATCCAACTCAGCTCCTACCCGTGCTTTACTATTTGGGCGTTTATAGAGATAAGTATTAAAATCGCCAAGGGTATTACCCGTATTCATATAACTAATCATGCAAGCATCAATATTGCCACTACCACTAGATGGCTTAAAATACAAACTACTTGAATCGGTGGTACTCGAAGAGCCACAGTTCGACGGGCAGCCGTTTGTTGCTGTTGCTCCTGCACAGCCATACACTATCGGGCATTTATCCGATCCATCTAAAATACCATCATTGTCATCATCTGGGTCGGTATTGTTAGGAATACCATCTCCGTCAGAATCTTGATAGCCACTCAAAGCTCCTCCCAATCGTGCCATCGAAATTTGACGAACCTCTCCGTCGCTGTACCGCATCACCACGCTGTCGGTCAAGCTTGCACTTGGCTTATTTTCGATAAATGCCCGACCGTCGTCTTTGTTGACCGATATTTTCTTACCATTGCTTGCCTCCACTTCTAAGTTTTTATTGGAAGTAATTGTGCTGGCGTTAGAACCGACTTTTAATTGTGCATAACTTTTTATCATGATTAATAAAAATCCGATAATTAACATTTTAGTTTTTTTCATTGCTTATAAAATTGAGAATACGTAGAAAAATTTACGACTATATACATAGTTCCTATCAAAAAAACCTTACGGAATGTTCAAAGAATCATACATCAAAGGATAAAAATCCCCGAAGTCAAGTATTAGTAAATAAAATGGCAAAATGGAAATTAGATTTCCGGAGGAGAAAAAATAGACTCTAAAGAAGCGTTGGGTACTGTCACAACTTCTTTGTCTATCGTCAATGTTTGAAAGAAAGGTATAATAGGAGTTAGCTTAATATCAGTTAGCATAGCAGGGCATGTCAATAAATTGACAGACGAGGTAGTCGTTCCCAGCGGAGGAATAGGTTGCCAAGAATATTCATGACGATACAAAATTTGGGCATCTTTACCCAAAATTTTAACTGCATTTGGCGAAAAAACAAGATTAGATTGTAATGAAACTTCCAATATCCCTTGAGACATTTCGAAGGAATGATTTACCAATAAATCTCCCTCCAAATTTACTTTAGAATTTTCAGACTGAATAATCTTCAAATGATTGACACTACTATTTGTGGAAAAAATAACTGTTTCTTCCTTATCGTTGTTATCAATCGCCAATATACCCTCTCCTTTCACGACAGAGTTTTGGAAGTAAATTGAATCACTAAAGATTGTTATTTGTGAGCCTGAACCTACAATCGACAAGGAGTCAAATATACAAATACCCGATTGGGCAATTGCCTGATGCAGAGGCATTCCTGAAAATATCAAAAAAAATACACTTACTTTCAGAGCGAAAGCAGGCATCCATTTCCTTTGAGTAAATATTTTCAGAGTATTAATCATTTGCTAAATGAAGCATTAGGTTTTGTTGAAATCTAATACAAATGACGTGCCAAAAAAAATATAAACAAAGTCGATAAGTGAAATATGACTAAAGTGGTAAGAAATATGACTAAACTGTTTAAAAATAAACAAAAAACACACTGTTTGAACAAAAGAATATTTATTATATCAAAAACCATACCACATTTATTATTTGGTACGCTCTATTGAAAATAAAACCAAATCATGCAAAGACTGACGATAGATTGAGTCAGGAAAAGAGAATAAAATTTTATTGGCTTCATCTACAAATCTTTTCATCACTGCCGTTGTGTATTCAATACCACCCGATTGTTTGACAAAATCAATCACTTCGGCAACCTTCTTTGGGTTTTCAGAGTGGTTTTTTACTAGATTCACAATGTGTCGTTTGTCTTTTCCAGAAGCATTATTGAGGGCAAAAATCAAAGGTAGCGTCATTTTTTTCTCTTTGATGTCAATACCCGTCGGTTTGCCTATTTCTTCAGCTCCATAGTCAAACAAATCGTCTTTAATCTGAAAAGCCATTCCAATTTTTTCACCCAACAACTTTGCTTGCGAGACAATCTCCTCCGAAGCCCCCACCGAAGCTGCTCCTACCGCACAACAAGAGGCAATCAAGGAAGCTGTTTTTTGTCTGATTACCTCAAAATAGATATCTTCCGTAATGTCCAACTTTCTTGCCTTTTCAATTTGCAACAACTCTCCTTCACTTAATTCTTTTACCGCAGTAGATACAATTTTCAACAAATGATAATCTTGATGCTCTACACTCAACAATAAACCCCTCGAAAGCAAATAATCCCCTACTAAAACAGCGATTTTGTTTTTCCACAAAGCTTTAATCGAGAAAAAACCCCTTCTATAATTCGAATCATCTACCACATCGTCATG
>CAYUFZ010000096.1:0-5400 GCA_964444025.1 uncultured Emticicia sp. | reverse complement strand
CCATCAATTGAAATGCTTTAGAAAAAATAAAATCTCCCACCAAAATACTGGGTTTATTTCCCCATAAAATGTTGGCGGTGGTATATCCTCTGCGCAGGTCACTTTCATCTACCACATCGTCATGTACCAAAGTAGCCGTATGTAATAATTCTATTAGAGCAGCTCCCCGATGGGTTGCATCATTGATGAAACCCACCGTGCCAGCCATCAGAAATACAAACATTGGACGAATTTGTTTCCCTTTTCGATGAATGATATATTTCATGATTTGGTCGAGCAACATCACGTCTGTTTTCATGGATAAGCGGAATTTTTTTTCAAAAACCTCCAACTCATGCTCAATGGGTGCTTGTATTTGATTAATATTTAAAGACATTTATTAATTTATAAAATTTAACCAATAATTGAAACAAAAAGCTGTGATATTGAGTAGAATTTACAAAATTTGAATCTTCAGCATTATAATTTTGATATATTTGAAATTAATTTCCAAAATTAACTAATTTCGATGTATAATCGAGAAAAATATCATATAAAATGAAAGCTTTGGTATTGGGAGGGGGCTCACTCAAAGGAGCATGGCAAGCAGGAGCCATCCAAGCTGTGATTGAAAGCGGATTTTGTCCAGAAATGATTTATGGAATTTCGGCAGGTGCCTTGAATGCCTCATTTCTTGTCAATCAGGCAAGCATACAGATGTCTGACCATGGGGAAATTGATTGGCAATCCGTAAACAAAAATTTGCTGGGCTTTTGGCTCGAAAATATCAATAAACCCGAAGATATAGGTTTTATGAAATCAAAAATATCTTTGGGAATCGACACCATCATGAGTCGATTTGACGGATTTATCGACACCAATCCACTACACGAAAAACTAAAAAAATATTTGGATATCGAGTATTTGCGGCAAAGCCCCGTCAAGCTAAAAATAGGGGCTGTCAATATCAATTCTGGAGAAATGAAATATGTTTCTCCGGAAACGGAGCATTTTTTAGATTATCTTCGGGCAAGTAGCTCTTTGCCGTTCATTATGCCCGCCATACAAATCGGAGGCAAACACAAAGAAGCTTACATGGACGGTGGGCTTCGAGAGGTCGTGCCACTTCGAAAAGCCATCGAAGATGGAGCTACGGAAATTTATTGTATTGCCACCCACACCAAAAGTGGGCATTTGGACTCATTCAATTACAGAAACTTCCTGAGCCTTATTGAGCGAATAAAAGATATTACTGTCAATCAATTTGAAAACAACGACTTGGATTGGGCAGAAAACCATCTGCAAACATTAGTCAATATTGGTCCTTTTAGCCTGAATAAAAAATTCAAATTGGAGATTATTCGCCCCCAGACACCAATCAAAATCGAATTGACTAATTTTACGGCAAAAGACGTAAAACGTGTCATTAAACAAGGATACGAAGCGGCACACGAACATATTAACGGCCAATGGATAGGATTTTGATAGCCTATCCATTTTAATGATTTAATTTTTAAACATGCTCCAACGTATGTGTTATTTTTTCTGGAGTATTCAATTTGCCAATCCATGCCACCACCATTGTAGAGAAAATTAAATAAAATTGAATAAAATACATCAAGTATGAAGATAAATCAGCAATTCCAAACCACTTGCCCGTTGAAAAAATGATGTATAAACCAAATAGATTCTTAGCAATTTCCCAATAAACCGCTTTAGGATTTTTATCCATCAATTCTGTGTAAGCATAAACAGAAAGATAGATAAAAGCACCAGACAACACCATATTGAAAAAATCAATTTTTGAAATATTGGCAAATAACAAGCTAATAGCCAAGAAAGTAAACAAAAACTGAAGCCAAGTCCAAATAATCAACATTTTAGAAGGGTTTGTTTGATATTTTTGAAAATTATAAGGATTTTCTATTTTATTCAGAGGATATTTTGCTTCTACATCTGCTGGTCTCCAACCCGTTGGCATAAACCAAATTCGGAATTTATCTTTGATATTTTTTGTCAAATAAGCATCCTTTATGAGCAAGAACAAATGCTGGAAATTTATCTTGATAGGATTCCAAGTACTAACGGGGCGAGTAATGCCATACACTGGAGGAACATGGTCTAATTCTTCTTGAAAAGTACCAAACCATTTATCCCAAAAAATAAAGATTTGACCGTGATTTTTATCTAAATATTCTGGATTTATGGCGTGATGCACTCGATGATGCGAAGGTGTAACGATAATTTTCTCCAAAATGCCCATTCTGCCAATATAAACCGTATGATACCAAAATTGAGCGAATAGATGCAAAGGAGCAACCGTTGCAATCACTTTGGCATCAATTCCGAGAAATGCCGCCGGCAATAGAAAAAATGTAAATAAACTGACAAAAGAAGAAATACTTTGCCTCAAAGCACAAGCCAAATTAAACTCCTCGCTGCTGTGATGAATGGCATGTTTGTTCCAAAAAAAATTTATTTCATGCGACATTCTGTGTACCCAATATCCCATAAAATCTAGTGCAAAAAAGGCAATGATATATGCCCAAACAGTAGATTTAATCGGGTAGATTGTCCAATGCTCAACCATCCAAGAATAACTAAGAACCGTGACGCTCAAACCCAAAACATCTTTCACAACATTGGTATATCCCGAGCTTAAACTCGACAACATATCCATGGTTTTGAATTCATCTTTTTTTACCCAATACCCATAAAATTTTTCGATTAACACCAATAATAAAAACAAAGGCATTGCAATCAGTAGAATTTTTCCGTAGGTTTCCATAAAAAATAGTATGCATGAATAATAATTTCATACAAAAATAATAAAAAAAGCATCAAAATATTATTATTCAAAGGAAAAATAATATTTTGATGCCACGAAAAAGAGAATGAACGGTTTATTTACCAAACAACTTTTCAATATTATTGACTGCCAAATTGATTTGAAAAATATTGTTGATGTCTTCGTTATTTTTTGAGGCATTATTAAACCTAAAAATACTTTGCTTCATATATCCAGCCTCAACCGAAACAAACTGATTCAATCGATAACCTAAACCCACCAAGACACGATTTTGATCCAATAGATTGGTACTGGCTACATTACTTCCTAAATTAACAAAAACCTCGTCATAAGCTTGAAAATATAAAGTTTTATCTTGCATTTTCGGGTGATTTAAAGGCAAAGACACCTTAAATTGATTTCGGTACCTCATTTTAAAAACAGTGTTAGAGAAATCGCCAGAATATGGTATATGGAAATCCGATACTGCCTGATTATTCCCAAACCATCTGAATTCATACCTCATTCTATTATCAATTTTCAATCTTCCAAAGCTTTGAGAAAATATCACCTGAGGAGCCACTCTCAATTCAGCAAAAAAAGCAGTGGTACTCCCCTCTTTGAATCTATTCGAACCTATCCAACCCAAAGGCATTAAAGAAAGCCTTACATTTGGGTTTGCTTGATAATGAATGTACGGACGCAACACATGTTGATTCAGATTATTATAAATATTTCCAGTAGTGGTATTTTCATTATAATCTCCTTGTTCATCTTCTCTACGATGTTGATTTTCGAGCTGCCAAGAGAACTTTCCTTTGATTTTACCCGATAAATTTATGTCAGACCATCCGTTTGAAATATGGTATCTTACTCTAGGGCTTTGAGCCTGAGAAAAACTTATAAATATGATTAGAATAGAAGCAATTGCTAAAATTTTTTTCATTGTATTTGATTTATATTGGTGTTAATATTCCTTTAATTAAAAATTTAATTGTGCTTGTATTCTGAGTAATCTACCTTTCTGAAAATTATCTTGTAATTTGAAATCCTCGAATCTTCTTTCTGAAAAAGTGTACATCGTGACTAATTCAAAGTACTTATTTGGTTGCCACTCAAGCCCAAGCTCCAACTCCTTTACTCGGTCGCTTCTGGCATCTAATTCATGTTTTTTTCCTCCATTATAATGTTGGGCACGAATGAAGGGAATATAAATTTGTTTCTTTTTCATTAAATAACTTGCCATAATATATCCACCATTGAGCGGTTTATTTTCGATGGTTTTTGTCATTTTATTAAATTCAGGGCCTGTTCCCCAATTATACTCCGCTTGAATCCCAAACGGCTTAGGATACAAAACAAAAGTGGTTGCAATACGTCTATCCAGATAGGAGAAATTTGAAGAGCCTTTGACTCCGGTCGAGCGTAAGTCTGTTGGAATAATGACATTTCCAGTATAAGCCTGAATACCTGGTTCTATGATTTGCCCTCTTTTGGTTTGAAAAGGATAAGTCAGTCGAGCAACGACATGTTGCTCATTATTTAGCTCTGGTTTGTTGGCTGTTTGCCCATTATATAAACCCAAGCCCAAAACGCCATAATCTCCAGAGCCTTTCAAACCGTCTGCCACCAAAGAAGCAAACAAAGCCCTAATTTTGGAAGGAGCATAATAGAAAAATACGCCCATATCTCGCTCATTAGAAATGGCACTATTTAATGCATCATTTCTATCAAGCGGGAGGCGATTTTGACTTGACTGCATGTTTTCAAAACCGAAAGGAATTTTACTTTGTCCAATTCTTACACGAAATTCTTTAGATTTATCAAAAGCAACATCCATATACATGTCACGCATTTGAGCAAAATGAAGACTAGTGCTTGAGGCTGAGGATGCGAAGTCAGGTTGTACATAAAAATAGACTCTTTCTCCCAAATTGCCACTGAATATAATTCTCAATCGACGGACAAAAAAACCGCCACCTTCTCCCATCGAACGGTCACATTGCTCGCATTTCAATTGGCTATTTGTTTCTAGCAAACGATTATACCTCACCTGCATATATCCACGAATAGAAATCTGGTCGTACCAATTTCGTTTTACCTCTTTTTTAACTGAATCTTTAGAAGAAACGGGAATATCAAATGCTTTGACAACGGTGCATGACGAAACAATCATGAATCCGGCAATCAGATTACGAAATTTCATTGTTTTGATTCTCTTATCTTATTGGTGTTAAAATGATTTTGGACAAAAAAGCCCTACAAAGCAAAAATTGCTTCGTTTAATTCAATAATAAACAAATGAATTTTTCTGAATGAAGTACAGTTTCGGAATCAAATTGGATAATATACGTATCTCAATTAGGGAAAGACTATCTTCATATTGGTGTTATGTTTTTATACGAATTGTGTGGAGAAACCTTCAGGCACATGATTTGATTGACATGGGCCTGAAGCTATTTGAAGATTAAAATAACCAACGGAAAAATACAAATAATGTTGCCGATAATAGAATAGCAACTGGCAAAGTCAATAACCAAGCCAACAATATACTTTTGATAGTGCCTGCTTGTAAGTTTTTGATACCTTTGCTTGCCACCATCGTACCTGCGATACCCGAAGACAAAGCATGT
>CAYUFZ010000095.1:0-9321 GCA_964444025.1 uncultured Emticicia sp. | reverse complement strand
GATTTGCAAAAAAAAATCATTTTTTTGAACGGTAAAGTATTGTAACCGTAAAAAATGAAGATTTTTTGAGGTTCGTTTTCAGGGCGAAGGCGATCTTGTTTTGGTCTAAACCAGAGATGTATTTTGTCTATTTTGTGACTCCTAATGTGTGCGAGGAAGTTGTGTGAAATGTCAATATGGTGAGGGCCGCTCAGATCCTTGCGTGTTTCATTTAGAAGGAGATGGAATCACTTCTGCCACTTTGATAGCATAGACGAATAAGCTTAATTCGCCATGTTAAATACACAACGTAAGGATATTGATTTTTAGTTGTTTTGTATTATAATTGTATTATATAAGTTTCGTATACAATATTGTTAGCAGTAATTTTATTAAGACGATAAATTGAAAATAAATGACCGACAGAAAAGCTATATATGACTCTTTGAAATTAAAGATGGAGTATGCGGGATTTCAATTTGAGAAAGAACAAAAACCACATCTTCAGAAAAGAAAAGAATTCGAATTGGTATTTATTCACCCTAATCTTATAAATAAGTTTGGGGAAAACGGAATTAAAGTAAATGCAAATAAATTTTACATAAAACCACTGTCAGACGAACCTGAATGCGAAATTGGTCTTGTGACTGGTACAACGTCACCCCTATACAAACTTACTGAATTTATTAAACCCAACACGATCGACTCTAATCGTGACACTCCTTCATGGTCGAATAAAGAAAATGATAACGCTTTAGATCAACTTTTGACTCAAATAAAAACATACTTAAATTCAGCTTCCGCAGACAAAAGCATAAACACTTTTCTTTTCACATGGAATTCACAGAAATGGAACTGGATTGATTTACAAGAAAGCATAGACCATCTGGAAAATGTTGGATATGTAGTGAGACGTTGGAGTTGTGGTAACTCAAAAAATATTAAAAAAGGAGACAGAATTTTTCTTGTACGACTTGGGGAAGAGCCGAGAGGAATTATAGGAAGTGGCTATGCCAAATCCTCTTACTATGTTTCACCGCATTGGGACGGCACTGAAGGGAAAACGGCAAATTATATTGACATTGAATTTGATATTTTAATAAATCCCGGAAAAAATGTTCTTTTCGCTAAAGACGATATAGACAAAGTAGACCCGAATAAAATTCAACAATGGTTTCCACAACAAAGTGGAATCTCAATCAAGCCAGAACTTCTTTCTTCATTAGAATCAAATTGGTTTGATTTTATACGGGAGAACAAATATATCGGCAATGCTTTTATTTCAAATGATGTTGTTTCAGACGAGACAGAGTCATTTATGGAAGGGAAATCAAAAGAAGTTACTCAGACACGTTATGAAAGGAATCCGCAAGCAAGGAAAACTTGTTTAAAACATCATGGATATTCTTGTCAAATATGCGAGTTCAATTTTGAAAAAACATTTGGTGAAATAGGAAAAGGTTTTATTCATGTCCATCACATTAACGCAATTGCGGGAATTGGTAAAGAATATGAAATCGATCCAAAAAATGATCTGATTCCTGTTTGTCCGAATTGTCATTCTATGATACACTCAAAAAGACCAGCATTTACAATTGATGAGATAAAAGAAATAATAAAAACTACTGCTAACAGCGTGTAAGCAAAATTGCCTTGCCGCAGACGCAACACAAGGCAACATCGCCTACACGCAAAACGTTAGGTGCAATTAAATAAGAACCAAAAACATAATCCACATATTATGAAAGTTTCACAAGAGCCTATTAAAATTACTGACATTCTAAAGGACAAAACATTTACTGTACCCCTATACCAGAGAGAGTATTCTTGGAATTTAGAGCAGGTGTCAGATTTGTACTACGACATTGCAGATTCAGAAGACGATGGTCATTTTTTAGGCTCATTATTGTTATATCAGTCCGAGAATGCAAAAAAAATGGAAATTGTAGATGGGCAACAACGAATGACTACTTTATTTTTACTCTTATTCAGTATTTTGAAAGCACTCAATGGTACAGACAAAACAAAGGCCATTGAAAGAATTAATTCATTACTCTTCGTGATTGATCCGAATGATCTTTCCGATGATTTTTCTTCTTCTGAACCACGATTAGAAACAGGCAAACGTGACAAGTATTTATTTAAGGCAATTATTAGAAATGAAGATTTTACAGCGCATAAAGATGGCAGGAAACGTTCTCATAAAAATTTGACAAACACACTTGATTTTTTCGACCAAAGAATTTCAGAAATTGTAAAAGATCATGGATTAAATGGTTTAACAAAATTTACAGAAAAAGTAATTAAAAGTGAGTTTATCGTCATGACTGCTGAAAAACAATCTGACAAACTACTTTTATTTAAAACAATAAATGCTCGCGGACTTGAATTAACCCAAGGCGATTTAATCAAAAATGAACTTTGTCATAAAATCGTCCCATACGAACTTGACGAAGCTATTGACAACTGGGATGAAATACGAAACAGAATTGAAAAAAATAATGGAAATCTTGATGTTTTTCTTTTTCACTATTTAAATTCAATTGACGAAATCCAGGATTTAAGACAACTATTAGACAAAAGACGTGGTGTTGAAAAATGGGAAAAGAAAAACTACCCACCGGCTCCTGAAAAATATGTGTTTGAGCTTTATGGAGAATTAATTACAAAGGTTGGTACACAAAAGTTTTTAGATGATTTGTTGTTAGCATCGAATCAATATATTTCGTTTGTTAATCCAAGCAACGAAAAAATTTATTTGAATAGTCTGAAAGCAATGGGTGTAAACAAGTGTTTTCCTTTGCTTCTGACGGCAGTTAGAAAGTTAAATGGCGAAAATTTCGATAAGGTTTGTAAAGCAGTTGATTCTTTAACTTTCAGACATAGTGTAATGAGAAAAGACCCAAAAGAATTAGAAAGATTTTACTATATAGTTGGTGAATTAATAATCGCAGATACAGATATAAATGTTATAATAAGTAATATAAAAGAACATCCAAACTTCAGAGAAGAAGATAAATTCAAACAAGAATTTATTTTTTCAAGCCTTAAAATTCCAGTATCAAGAATGATTTTAGACAGAATCACTAGAAAGCACTCTGAAAGTATTGATTGGACTAACAAAGATGTTCATATTGAACACATAATGCCACAGAAGCCAATGGGTGAATGGAAAATACTTTTTGATAGGGATGAATATGAGTATAAAGATTATTTAAACAGACTTGGAAATCTAACCATTTTGCAGGATAAGAAAAATATTAAGGCAAGAAATAAAGATTTTAAGGACAAGAAAGAATATTATAAAGAATCTCGCTTAACAATCACAAAAGAGCTTGTGGATTATACAAAATGGGATTATAACGAAATATTAGAAAGACAAGAATTATTATATGAACAATCAAAAGATATATGGAGTTAACTGCACCTAACAGCACCTACCCAAAAGGCGGGGCTACGTGTTCCAATGAACTTTTTATTGTTCATCAAACTTTAGTACTTCAAATCAAGTTTTGTGGTAAAAGTCCCGCCCTTCGGGTAGCTGCCAACCGTTAGGGTGCATTTTAGAACAGACCGACAAAAAATCGTAAATTTGAAATATGAACGATACGACAATATATTCAATTGGACACGGAAACAAAAAGATTGAGTACTTTATCAAGGAACTCAAAACTTTTGAAGTACAATTTCTGCTTGACATTCGGTCCAAACCGTTTTCAAAGTGGAATCCTCAATTCAATCAAAATGAATTAAAGTTCAAACTTGAAGAAAATGGTATTAAATATGTTTTTGTTGGAGACACCTTAGGAGGTCTTCCAGAAGACAGGAGCTGTTATGACTATAATGGAAAAGTCGTTTATGACTTTATTAAAGAAAAAGACTTTTTCAAAGAAGGACTTGAAAGATTGACAACTGCAAATGAAAAACAAATTAAGCTTGCAATTATGTGTAGTGAATCAAAGCCAGAAGAATGTCATAGAAGTAAACTAATAGGTCAAGAATTGCTTAAAAATAAAATATCCTTGAAACATATAGTTTCTGACAAATTAGTTAAATCACAAGAGATGGTTATGGCAGAATTAACCAAAGGAAAGGGAACAGTTGACCTTTTTGGTAACGAAATTGACTTCACATCACGAAAATCATATTAAAATGGAATTTTTTACAATAGGAGTTTATAACTCAACTGAACAAGAATACTTTAAAAAGCTGACAGAAAACAATATTGACACCTTTTGTGACATTAGGCAACGCAGAGGTGTTAGAGGTTCGCAATATGCTTTTGTAAATAGTAATAGGCTTCAACAGAAATTGAATGACCTTGATATTAAGTACGGTCACGTAATAGACCTTGCACCAACAAGCGAAATAAGAGACCTTCAAAAAGAAGCGGACAATCAAAAAGGAGAATTAAAGCGTGACCGTAACAAATTAGGTCAGGTTTTTACAATAGCATATAAAGACAGTATTTTAAGCAAATTTGATTTTGATTCCTTTATAGACAAGCTAGATGAAGTGGGTGCAAATAAAGTGGTTTTATTTTGTGTAGAGGAAAAGCCAGAAGCTTGTCATAGGTCAATAGTAACTGACAAATTGGAAAAAATTGGATACAAAATAACTCATTTATAATGGATGTAATCATTGTTTCAAAAACACATATGTCTAATGCTGCTTGCGTAGGTGGCATTCTTGCTAATGGAAGGTTTGTAAGACTTTTAAATTCTGATGGATACAACCAAGATTCCGATACTGATATTGAAGTGGGTGAAGTTTATACAATTAGTTTTTCTGAAAGAACTGAAAAAAGACCCCCTCATATTGAGGATATATTAGTTCATACTATGACGTATAAATTTGCTTTTGAAAATATCGCCAAAATGGTTAAATATTTAAAAGAGAAATTGAAAGTTAAAATTTGGAAAGGCAGTTCGGATGTACTTTTTGATGGAAATTTGCAATGGACAAGTGGTGGAAGTGGCTATATCTCAGAAAATGGAGGAATACCAACCAGTAGTGTAGGTTTTTGGATACCTGACAAAGATTTGACGAGGAAGGACTTTAATGATAAGGTTAGATATAGTTACCCACTTAGGTGGCGTAACATTTCATATGTGGGTTTCCAAAATCCTGAACATACAATACCAGCGGGAACAATGGTCAGAGTTTCTTTAGCAAGATGGTGGTCTCCAAATGATGATGAAGAAAGATGCTATTTACAACTTTCGGGTTGGTATGATTTACCAGAATCAAAACCCTCGAATGTTGAAGAGCATGAAGATGACGACTTGCCATTTTAACTCAAAAACAAATGGAAAATTTTTTACCAAAAAGTACAGATGTAATATTCAAAGATGAAGTAAACCAGGATTATGGTGCTTGGCTTAAAAATCCGGTTAATAAAATTTTCCTATATTCAGAGGGATACAAGAAAGCTGGTGAAATGCTTTGGACATTTTGTAATGAAAATAAATTTTATTCTAACACTTTAATTTATCCCTTAGTCTTTACTTACAGACAATTTTTAGAACTTAGATTGAAGGAGTTAATAATAATGGGGTACCGATATCTCAATGTTGAAAAGGAATTTGCAGATGAACATAGCTTAATGAAATTATGGTTGACTTACAGGAATGAAATTTTGAATTCAATAGAAAACATTGATGGCAAAATTTTGGATAACGTAGAAAACATAATTTCCCAATTCAATACGGAAGACCCTAAATCAATGTGTTTTAGGTATCCCGTTACTCGTGCCCCAAATCGAAAGGACAGTATAAATAGAGAAACAATAGAACTTTTAAACTTTAAAGAAGTAATTGACAAGCTGATCTATTTTTTTGATTGGCAGTGGGATATGATTTCACATTACGAAGATTTAAAATCAGAAATGATTGCAGAAATGTATCGTGATTATTGGAATTAAAGGAAAAACGCACCCTAACAGCGTGTATGTGGCAATAGCGGGTGAAGTGGTAAATCGAAGGTCTGTGCTTTTAAGAAACTTTGTGCTAAACGGACTGGAAAGTGCTTCTAATCCGCTACTGCACATACACGCAAAACGTTAGCGGTCACTCTTAAAACGACACCAACAGTAACTAGACATAAAATATGAGATTAGACAATTGGTTCATAACAAATCCAGACACTTCTCAACAAGAAGTATTGAAGGTCCCTATCAATCAAAACTTGATAGTAAAAGGTGCAGCAGGCAGCGGAAAAACAAATATGGCTATATATAGAGCCAATCAGGCAGGCAACAACACATTTGTTATTGTTGTTTATACAGTTGCACTAAAAAAGATGATTCGCTATGGCTTAAGTGAACTAGGGCTTGACAAAGACCGAGTTGTTCACGAATGGTCTTGGATAAATAGAGGTATTGAAATATCAGGAGATTTGTTTTGTATGAAAGGTGGAAATGAATACGGACTTAATAAGGATGTTTTAATACTAAAGAACGCTTCGCAAATTCAATACTTCATAGCTTGTAATGCAGATGATGCCACCACATCACTAAAAGTTTCAATTGACTTTGATGATTGGGTAGAAAACCGATTTTATTATACTTTTTATCGTAGAGCAAGATGGTTTAAAGAAGTAGATATTCCTTCAAATTTTCATTTTGACCAGAATGATGAAAACAAATTTGTATTTATCCCAGCAGGTTACTTATTCAAAGCAAAAGGTGAAGTGAATTATGTAATAGTAGACGAGGGACAAGATTTTACATTATCAAATTACTCTCTAAACTTCATCCCAGAGGCAAAAAAATCAATCACAATATTTGGAGACACAAACCAAAAAATATACTCTGACAGAAATTGTAACATTGAGGATATTGCAACTCAATTCAAGTACCCAATGTTGAATTTAAATTTTAATTATAGAGTTCCAAAAACGATTGCTAAAATAGCACAGAAGATCCCTATACCTAATTTGGATTTAATATCGCAAAACAGGAAAAACAACGGAAACAGTGACTATCCCTCATTCCCAAAACCAATAATAAAAAAATGCAATTCAGAGAATGAGGAATTGCATTACATTTTAAACAGAATTAGAACAGAATCTTTAGACGATGTTGCTATTTTACTGCATAAAGAGGAAAAAGTAAAGGAGGTTCACGAATTTTTCTCGCAAAACAATATTGGAACTCAAGTTAGAATTGCAATCGATGCTGGTCTAACACCATTTGGAAATCGAAAATTTCGCAGAATTGATACTTTGGATTTTACAAATCTCGACTTACCAAGCATTTTGACTTATCATAGTGCAAAAGGAACTGAATTTGATAATGTGTTTATTCCATTCGCTGAGGAAGACAATTCATTATCAAGGAATCCATTTTACGTAGCTGTAACAAGGTCGAGCAGCAGAGTCTTCATCACATATTCCAGAAAACTCACAAGCCTTTTAAAGGAAGTAAATCCAAATGATATAGTTAGTCAATAGTATGGCACATCATGAAAACATATCAGAAAACAAGAGTTTATGGTTGCCATTAGATTTATGGAACCTAAATGAGTTATTTACGACTGAAAGTATCTCACCTATTTCATTTTATAGGGAACGAAACTTTGGCAATCCAGTCAATCGCAACCAAGGATTAATTGAAGACACAAACAACCTAATATTATTTGATGAGGCAGTCCAAAATCCAATATTGTTAAAAGTATCTACTGCTTTATTGGATACCGATTTTTTGACTGAAATAAAGGCAAGCAAAAAAAGCAACTTAAGAAGTTATGAATATTCTAAAACGATTTATCTCAAAAAGGGTCAATTCAATATATATTTCAACTCAAATGAAATATTAAACGAGTTTTTAAACAATACATTTATGTTACTGGAGGTAAAAACAACTAGTAAATACAAGAATGAATTATGCATCCTAGAAACAGCGCCTGAGAAAAAGGCATTTTATCAAGCTAAGCTTGTTTCTGACAAACCTACATTTCAGCCTTTTTTTGACAGAGCATTTAATCAAATAAAGGGATTGATTTATGGCTATATTATTGGTTCAATTGGAACATTAGCAGAAATAGAACAAAATCTAATTTCTGACCTATCAAAGCTGAAGAATACAATAGCTAGCGTTCACACTGACATAGCATTAAGTGAACAATATTCGGGTTTTTGGCTCATCAACATTCGTAAACAATTAAAAGATAGTCAAAAATCCTACTTTGAAAATTTTGGCAAACAATCAGACGTTTTAGATACTCTGCTATTGAGATTAGAGGAGATTGATAATCTTAACAAAATGCGTTGCGATGAATTATCAAAGCAAAAAAGTCCTTCCTACAAAAGTGATTATGAAAAAGAACTAATTTCTCTAGAGAAGAATAAACAAAAGATTTATCAGTATGAGGAAGAACACGAGATAACTTTTTTAAGGGAAGAACTAGAGCAAATCAAACAAGAGGAAAAACGCAAAGGGGAACTGAAAGGAAAAACAAGAGAATATTTTAAAATCGGCACAGAAGAATATGACCGAAAGCAAGAATTAAAAAACCTAATTTCAAAATTTGAAGAAAACGAAGAGTATCAAATTCTAAAAAGAGAGGTTAATCTATACGAGGAACGGCTTAGAAATTTTCAATTCGGATTAACTCAATTTGACACTTCGATAACAGAACAGTTTAGTCGAATATCAGAATATCTGCACGAAATCACCAAAATCGCAATGAATTACTTTTTATCGAGAAATAACAAAGCAAATAATTTTCCTGACATTTCATTTGAAATTAGTTTTTCCAGCTTAGTTGATTTTTATTTTCACAAGTCCAATAATTACAATGATTTTTTAGTTGTTTTTCCAAAAGTGTTATCAACTAATTTGAAAGACTCTGAATTAGAATTACTTACCGTAACTGTTAATGCAATATTATCAAAACCACAGGGACGACTTGGTAATTTTTCGGAACAAAGTATTTTGGATATTATCAAAGATATTGGAGAGCATTTACCAGAAAATTCCCACAAACAAACTTTGAGAGACTATTACAAATACCGTATAGGTAAGAATGATATTTTTGACTTCCCCGACAATTTTGTAATGGCAAATATAATTACCTTTTTAATGAAGCTTAATGGTCACGACCAAATTAACAAAATGCTTGTTGCAAAAAACATCCACAACAGACAGATTGCTTTTTTACTCTATGGTGGATACTTAGGTTTTTCCAATATGCCAAAGACATTTACAAATATTGTGTTTGACAGCGATAATTCAGAGTTATTCAGCTACATAGACAATTATTTATTTACTAACTACATGAATCAAAAAATATGAAGTTTTACACATTAGATACAGAATTTACCTTTGGAAAATATGAAGGT
>CAYUFZ010000094.1:0-9353 GCA_964444025.1 uncultured Emticicia sp. | reverse complement strand
TTTTTGCTGACAACCAAACGTAAATCCCGCTCTTCAAATTTGGAACTTCCTTTCACATCTTTTAGATACGCTATGGCTATTTCATCGTTTGCCAATACAACTGCATCAAAAAAACCTCTGGTAAGCTTGCTGGTATCAGAATCTACCGATACTGGAGATGTCCAAGTATTTCCACCATCTTTCGATACTGTAAATCTGATTTCTGAACTACGTTTGGGACGGGCGGCGGGAGCTTGTGGAGTGCTTGGCAGGTGATGCGTCGATTCTTGTGCAGGTGGTGTAGAAGGACGGGCGGGGAATCCTCCTCCGGTACGATAAGAAAAGACTGCGACCATTTCTCCATTTTTTTTGAATAATAATTTTGGACGAGCCAAACGGCTATTGCCCAAGCCAGCATCCTCATACACCAATTGCTTATCCAAAAAGCTCTTTCCTCCATCTTTAGATAACGAAAAATAGAGAGAAATACTGCCTTTATCGTCTTTTTCAGTCCAATACAAGACAACTTCTCCTTTGTTGTTTTTTGTGATTGTAGGTAAATGATACGATTTTTCAGAATCAATAGCCGTGACTTTGGCAATCGCATCATTATCGATATTTTTACAGATGCTCATCTCATATTTTTCCACTTTCGGATTTGAAAAAAGCCATACAATACTTAATAAAAAGAGTTGAATAGGTATGATTAATTTTGTCAACATAATAATTTTTTTTATGGAATTTTGTAAAAATAAGCTTTAAAATTTATAACTCAAAGTAGCGGCAAACTGACGAGGGGCAATCGGATTGATGCTGTAACGGTCATGCACGACATAGTTCAGGGTATTCAAAACATTTGAAAGCTTTGCAAGAACCGAAATTTTACCAAAAGTATATCCAGCCGAAATATCGGTTGTGGCAAAACCAGACAATGGGATTTGTGCATTATAAGAACTCAAAGCAGCCGTTGTATTGTTTAAACCGCCATTTAAGCCAACCACATTCTGATTTCCAGCAAAACGTTTGCCCGTATAAAATGCCGAAATACCCAATTTTAAGCCTTTTAGCTTCGTTTTATCGAAAGTATAGAATACCGAACCATTGGCGGTATTTCTTGGATTTCTAATCAATTGTTCGCCCTCCACTTGACCTCCAACTGCTCCTGTTGTATTGGTATATCGCATAAAATTATAGCCATAACCAAGCAAGAAATAGAAATTTTTCGACAAAACTCCATTAAAATCAACTTCAAAACCATCGCTGGTAGTTTCGCCCGAAAGCTCTTTAATGTTTGTATTCGTATTAGGATTTCCGTTTTTATCAGCAAGTGCCATTTGGGCAAAATTGCTATTGATAATTTTATACACACTTACATTGGCGGATAATTTCCCATCCCAAAATTCATTTTTTACACCAATTTCATACTGATTGATGATAGATGGTTTCAATATATCTCCATTCACATCAGTACCCGAATTAATAGTAAAGTTGTTGCTATAAGAACTATAAATGGAGGTTGTTTGGAAAGGTTGATAAATCAAAGCCAATTTTGGAGAAAATGCTCCATCAGATTTATCAGGCGTTGTTCCTCGACGTTCTATATTTTTTTCAAGATTAACGATAGTAGATTGAAAGGCGGTTTGGTAAGAGTATCTCAAACCCGCCAAAACCTTAAATTTAGGAGAGATTCCAATCAAATCTTGTACATAAATTCCATAACGATTCTGAGGTGTAAATGTTCTTGCTGTATCCACAATCGTTGGGATGTCTGTACGGGCGGTATATTTAGAAAAATCAAATATATTGATTTTGTCATAGGCAGTTCCTATTTTACCATCGGTAGAAATATATTTAAACGTATGACTCACAGCAGCAATTCTAAGAAAATCGACACCCACCAAAAGCTGATGGCTCATTTTTCCTGTTTTGAAGTTTCCATTCAAATTTAACTGGGCAGTATAGTCTTTTTCGTTTGTACGAACGGCACTCAAAGCTCGAGTATAATCACCATTGGCAATAATTGCGTTAGGCACTCCAACACCAAAACCATTGACTCTTGTGTCTTGTAAGGAGCCGATTGCTGTGATTTTCCAATGATTATTGAATCTATGATTGATGGTTAGAAATCCAGCTGTTTGTTTGGTTTTATTATATGCCCAAATGGTATTGATAAAACGGTTTCTCGGAGCTTCTGGCAATGCTGTAATCGTAATTCTACTATTTGGAGTTCCTACTCCTGCATCTGGGACGATATCACTATTCAAATAATCAGCTTGAAGCAAAATATCTGTTTTATCATTAATTTTATAGAGTAAAGAAGGGGTAACATAAGCTCTATTGGTTTTCACCACATCACGAAAACTTTGGGCATTTTCATAAGTACCCACTACTCTAAACGCTAATTTTTGACTGATTGGTCCATAAACATCAACTGTCGGCTTGTATTGACGATAACTTCCCACAAGCATTGAGGCTTGTCCGCCCCAATCAAAACGGGGCTTTTTGGTTACCATATTGATGATTACACCACCAGATACATTTCCGTATAAAAGTGCCGAGCTTCCCTTCATGACCTCAACAGATTCTAAAGTACTGGCATCAGGAAAACCCATGGTATTGCTAATAGTTCCATTTTTAAAAATACTCCCCCCTGCCCCGGCAATTCCTACACTATATCCACGAGCCGAGAATGTTTCGGCAACTCCCCCACGGGTTTCGGTAAGCGAAACCCCACTCACATTTTTCACAACATCTCCCAATCGTATGGCTTGCTGATCGGCAATGACCATGTTGCTTACGACTGCTGTACTTTGGGGTAAGTCAAGGGGCTTGATGTTTGCTTTTCCTAGAGTTGGCGTTCGATTGGCGATATAAGTCCCTGATACTACAATTTCTTTCAACATTTCGGCATTTTCAAATAATTCCAAAGAAAGGTTTAGCATTTTCCCCTCTTCAATTTTTATTTTTTGCTCGAGTGTTTTATAGCCTACAAATGAAGCTATTAAAGTATAGTTTCCTCCCTTGATATTACTAATTGAAAATTCTCCATTTTCACTCGAGGTTGTTCCTTTTTTTGTTTCTTTTAATTGAACTGACACAAATGAAGCAGATTTCCCTTCACTATCTGTTACTTTTCCTTTGAGTTCGCCTGTTTGAGCTAATATATCTGTTACAAACAAAACGTGAACTAATAGTAATACTAATTTTTTCATAAGTAAAAAGAGGATGATTATTTTATTTTTATTTAGACTAATTATAAATAAATATCTCTAAAAAAAGGAAAAAAATTTCTCCTTTTCTATCGAAAATCAGAACTTAATGCCAGCAGAGAAATAGAATGTTCGGCCATCAGCTGGCATCACACCAGGACCAGGATAGCCTCCTGCACGTCGAGTAAAATAACGTTCATCGGTCAGATTGTTTACTCCTGCTTTTAGATTATAATGTTTCAAAAATTTGAAACTTACCGAAAAGTCTTGTACGGTATAAGCTGGAATCACGCCCGTAGTAGCAGCAGCATTGGCAACTTCCGTATTCAAGGCATCTGCATAAGCTTTGCCAATATCGCTTAGTTGCCAAGTAACAGATATGCTTTTTTTATTATAATTAATACCAAAACGATTAATCTTACGGGGAGCATTTTCTACTCGTTTTCCTGAGAGGTTGCCTTCTACCACTTGCCCGTTAGCAACAGATGTTGTCTTAAAATTACGATAAGTCGCATCGATATAGGCTACTGAAGCGAAAATGCTAATATAACCAACTTTTGATTTTTTGAAAATGGCTGTCGTCGGGTCAAATTCTAAATATGCTTCTATTCCTTGACTGACCGAACGTCCTAAATTTGTACGAAATTGATAACGCTGGTTGGCAGCATCTATCTGCGTAATAGTTCCGATTCGATTGTTGTAATTCACATAGAAATAGTCTAAATCAAAATTCAAATAATTTTTAATTTTTCCTCGATACCCTAAATCAAAATTATATCCACGTGCATCTTTTAGGTTCGCATCAATCACATCTGTGGTAGCAGGAGGGGTTAAATCCGAAATTAACACGGGACGATATGCCTGTGAGAAATTGGAATACATTTCTGTTTCTGGGCTTAAATGATACTCAAAACCGAGTCCTAAAAGTACAAAATTACGATTTCGGGTAATTTTATTCAATAAAAGAGGGCTAGCATTGGTCAAATTCAACTGTCCTTCCATACTAGAGCTAATATTTTCAAATCTTGCACCAGCAGTCATCAAGGCTTTTGTATTGAATCTAAAAATATTTTCGATAAATGCGGCTTGATTAATATTCGTAAAGTCTAAATTTCTTGGATACTCCCCTTTGGAAAGTACAAAGGTCATGTTTGTTTCAGCAGTACCCAATCCAAGTTGTTTTCGGTCGATATGCCCACGAAAAACTCTTAGCCCACTTGCTAAAGTATTTTGTTTTCCCAATAATTTAAAGTCTGTCAAGAGTCGAAGTTCAGAACCAAGAGTTGTGTAAAAATCTCTATCAACTTGACGCAAAGAGCTTAAATTATCTACTTCTGTAATCGCCTTTACATTTCCGACACTATTACGTTCGGCAATTGTCGAAAATACTTTCAGGCTGAGTTTGGTTTTGGGACTAATAATATATTCTGCCTGAATACTTGGAATAAACCAAGGTGTACTGAACCAATTTCTTGAGCGTAAACTTTGACGAGGATTTTGCAGAAACTGAGCGTCAGTCAAACCACCCGCTTGTTGAATTGCTGTCATCATGTAAGTTGCTTCGGCAGCTATTTTAAATTTATTCGACAAAGCATAGCTCAATTCAAGATGGGCATGGTCGGTATCAAAATTGCTATTGTCACGCCAACCCTTACCCACTCGTTTTTGATAATAAGCCGTATAACTCAGACGACCTTCTGTACCCCCAATATAATTAAATGTGCTGAATAAGCCATTGCTTCCAAGAGTGTTTTGAGATTCTACTGTCACTCGGGTGGAAATATCAGGTTTGCGAAGAACAAAATTCATCAACCCTCCAAATTGTGAACCAAACTGAAGCGAAGCGGCCCCTCGAATAATCTCAATTTTATCTACTACTTCCATCGGCGGAGTATAATATGCTTCGGGATACCCCATTGGGTCAGGCGTAATATCATAGCCATTCATGCGGGTATTGAATTCCCACGAACGATTGGGGCTTAGTCCACGAGATGCTACTCCAAGCTGAACACCAGAGCCATCATTCTCCCAAACAGAAATCCCTGGCGTACGACCAAAAATCTGACGACTATTATTCATGGCCAAGTTAGCATTGATATTTGCAAGAATAATTTGTTCATTTTTCTTAGCCGCATTGATGGTATATCCTTCAACTTCTGCCAAATGCTCATTGCCACGTACACCTCGACTTGCCACTACTTGTACATCATTTAAGTGGTATATCTCTTGGTCTAAAGTTATTTCAACATTTTTTTCTTGATTTTCCTTTATTTCAAGTAGCTTCTCTGAAGGCTTGAATCCTACTGCGGAGACCAGTAGCGTATAGTTGCCTTCTTTCAAACCTTTGATGATATACTCCCCTTTACTATTGGTCTGTACTATCCTGACAGTACCCTTTAATACTACATTTGCTCCAACAATAGGCTGTTTTTGCTCATCACTAACCCGACCATTAAGAAGAGCTTTTTGAGCCAGACATTTTTCAGACAATATGAAAAAACCTAAAATATTGATAATAAAATTTTTCATTTTTTGGTTGTTTTTGTTTAGACTAATTCTAAATAATAGCACAAAAGTATAATCTATTTAGAATCATTCCAAATAAAAAATACTTTATTTAGAATATTTCTAAATAATTTTTCATCAAACCATACATTTCGCAGAAACAAGTCTTTTTTTCTTATCTTTGCCCCATCAGTCATAAACATGAAAAAGACACTCATCCAAACGTCATTATTTTGCTTTTGTATCCGTCGAATTATTTTAATTGATAATTATCGTGATAAAAAGTCAAAATCTGATAGAAACCCACTAATTTTAAATCACCTATAAAAACCAATGCTTTCAGCTATAAAAATATGAGTGACGACAACAAACATTACGACCCATTAGCACAAAAAGAAGTTCTCGACGATATGTTCGAGAATTGGTTTCTCGATTACGCTTCCTATGTTATTTTGGAAAGAGCCGTACCTGCAATTGAAGATGGTTTGAAGCCAGTTCAACGAAGAATCTTACATGCACTGAAAGAAATGGACGATGGAAGATTCAATAAAGTTGCCAATGTCATTGGTTCGAGTATGCAGTTTCATCCGCACGGAGATGCTTCTATAGGAGATGCCATTGTGGCAATGGGACAGAAAAACTTATTACTTGATACCCAAGGCAATTGGGGGGATGTTCGCACTGGAGATGGAGCGGCGGCACCCAGATACATCGAAGTTCGTCTTTCTAAATTGGCTCATGATATTTTATTTAATGAAGATACCACGGAGTGGCAATTGTCTTATGATGGAAGAAAACGAGAGCCAATCAATCTCCCTTCTAAGTTTCCTCTTTTATTAGCCCAAGGGGTCGAGGGAATTGCGGTAGGCTTATCCACTAAAATTATGCCTCATAATTTTGTGGAATTGTGTGAGGCTTCTATTGCTCATCTGAAAAAAGAATCCTTTCAATTGTATCCCGATTTCTTGACGGGGGGGTTGGTTGATGTAACTCATTACAACGACGGAGGCCGAGGAGGAAAAATTAAGGTTCGAGCAAAAATTGCCGAATTAGATAAAAAAACACTTGAAATTCAAGAAATTCCTTTTGGAACAACAACTTCAACTTTAATAGACTCGATTATAAAAGCAAATGATTCGGGAAAAATTAAAATCAAAAAAGTAGAAGATAATACAGCAAAAAATGTGTCAATAATCATTCATCTTGCCCCTAATACTTCGCCAGATATTACGATTGATGCTTTGTATGCTTTTACGGAATGTGAAAATTCTATTTCGCCCAACGCATGTGTCATTATCAATAATAAACCTCATTTTATTACGGTCAGTGATATTCTAAAAGAGTGTACCGAGCAAACCAAGCATTTGCTCAAACGAGAATTAGAAATCAGACGACATGAAGTTAAAGAGAAATTATTATATAGTTCTTTAGAAAAAATATTTATCGAAAATAAAATCTATCGCCAAATAGAAGAATGTACGACATTTGAGGCGGTTGTTTCGACCGTGGACAAAGGCTTAGAGGCTTTTAAGAAAGATTTTTATAGAGAAATTACGGAAGAGGATTTATTGAGACTATTGGAGATAAAAATCAAAAGAATTTCAAAGTATGACTCATTCAAAGCGGATGAATTGATGCGAAAATTAGAAGAGGAATTGGCAGAAGTGGAGGATAATTTGGCAAATATTGTACGATTTACCATCCAATTTTATAAAGATTTACTGAAAAAATATGGAAAAGGACGGGAAAGAAAAACCGAAATTCGCCAATTTGAATCGGTACAAGCGACTATCGTTGCTGCCAATAACCAAAAATTGTATGTGGATAAAGAAGGTGGATTTATTGGCTATGGCTTGAAAAAAGATGAATATGTAATGGATTGTTCGGATATTGACGATATCATTGTATTCAAAAAAGATGGGAAATATGTCATCACCAAAATCCAAGAAAAGGTTTTTGTGGGAAAAGACATTATTTATTGTTCGGTTTTTCGCAAAAATGATGAACGGAAAATTTACAATGTCATCTATTTGGATGGAAAGACCGGAACTTCTTATGCCAAGAGATTTTTTGTAACGGGAATTACCCGAGATAAAGAATACGATGTATCGATGGGCAATCCAAAGTCGAAAATCCTCTATTTCACAGCAAATGACAATGGTGAAGCAGAATTGGTAAGTGTCAATCTCACAGCCAATTCGACAGCCAAAAAGAAACAACTCGATTGGGATTTTTCTGTGTTGGCTATTAAAAATAGAAGCTCCATGGGAAATGTAGTTACGAAGTTTCCTATCAGGAAAATTGTCTTGAAAACTGCCGGAAAATCTACTTTGGGAGGAGTGGATATCTGGTTTGATGCTGTCATCGGAAAACTTAACCGTGATGAACACGGGCAATATTTAGGAAATTTCGAATCGGAAGATAAAATTTTGGTTATTTACAAAGATGGGCAGTATGAACTTACTAATTATGAACTCACCAATCGGTATGAACCAAAAGAAATTCTTAAACTTACTAAGTTTGAATCTGATAAAATTATCTCTTGTATTCATTTTGACGGCGAAAATAAGCTGTATTATATCAAACGCTTCAAAATAGAAACCAGTACGGTCGATAAGAAATTTTTGTTTATCACAGACAATAAAAACTCTAAATTGTTGAATGTGTTTTTCGACAAATATCCAAGAATTGAAATCAAAACCAAAGCAGACAAAAAATCTCCAGCTGAAAAACAATTGATTTTAGTGGACGAATTTGTGGAAACTCGAGGATGGAAAGCCGTTGGGCAAAAAATCAATGTCTATGAAGTAGTAGAGGTCATTGAATTAGAGCCAAAACCAGAAGAAGTAGAAATAAAAGCTCCAGCACATTCACAAGAAAACGACAATGTTGCCGATGCTAGCACGGACGACAATGAGCAATTAGCATTGTTTTGAGGTAAAAAATATGAATAAAGGGTAATAAAACCCTTTATTCATATTTCCCAAACCGTTGGATTTTGGCTACGCCTCAAGTGTTTCCGAACCTCCATCCAAAATGCAAGGACTAAATAAAGAATGATAGGAGAACCAAAAGTAAAAAAAGAGGCATAAATAAAATAAAGCCTGATACTTCCCGCCGAAAAATTCAATTTTTCACCGATACGAGAGCAAACACCAAACAGCTGGTTCTCAACCAAGTATCTTAATCGTTCATTTTTCAACATATTTATAAAGCATTTTGCTACGAAATTAGTCAAAAAAAAGAAAATATCAAGCAGTTAATAATAAAATAACATAAGTTGCTTGGTTAGAACAATGATTCTGAAAATTCTGATTGGACTATTTTTGTCCGAAATAGCAAAAATTGAAGCAAATATTTCAGGCAATAAACCACTCGATGGCAATCGAATTTTGTTATTTTATTCCAAACCTGTGCTAAAAATTATTTTTATTTTATATTACATTAAAAAGAAAAAATTGTATTTTTTACATCAATTTATGTATAAATAGTCATTTTTCATGGATTTTTTTTATTTTTGATAATCCGAAAAAAAACAATCATGAAAAATATTTATTTCACAGCAGGGCCCGCAGCATTACACCCTAAATTTGAGGAATTTATTCATCAAGCCATTGATGAACAAATCAATGATAAACAAACAAAAGATGAACCAACAAA
>CAYUFZ010000093.1:6355-9474 GCA_964444025.1 uncultured Emticicia sp. | reverse complement strand
ATCAGAACGAGTAGAAACAACTTTAACTTCATTTAATAATGTGCCTTCATCCGTCAATTTAAAATCTACATTTGACGAAGTACCTAAGTTTGTGATGATACCCTCTTTTGTTTCACTTTTGTAGCCAACGAAAGAAACAGTTACAGAAAAAGGTCCTCCTACACGTACTGCAGGAAATACATAACGACCAGACGAATTGGTCACGGTTCCGTATTTTGTACCCGAAGGTAAGTGAATAGCCACCACAGTAGAGCCGGGTAGTTGATTTCCCTTGGCATCAGAAACCTGACCGCTAATACTAGCGGATGTTACCTGTGCAAAGCCTTGAAAAGCCATAAAAAATCCTACAAGTAGCCCAAAAGCTCCCTGCAAAAAAGTAGATTTTCGCATCATGTTTTTGTTAAGTTTTAAATTGTTTGAAGTAAATCTCATTAAATGGTGTTTGTTAATTTTAATACAAAGTTCTACATTTTTTTTCCTAAATAAAATAGGCAATTCATTTATTAAAATATACAATTGCTTGATTTATAGGAATTTATAAAAAAAATAATGAAAATTGTCAATATAGTTCAATTTTAGAGCATTAAGAAATTGTTATGAAACCTCAACAATCCTATGCCCCCATGATTTGATGCCCCATTTTATCTCTTTTGGTTTGAAGATAAAGCTCATTATGTGGGTTGGCTTTGATTTCGATTGGAATATTTTCAACAATTTCCAATCCATAGCCCATCAAACCTGCCCTTTTTTTAGGATTATTTGAGATAAGCTTAATTTTACTAAGTCCTAAATTTCTCAATATCTGAGCCCCTACTCCGTAGTCTCGCTCATCCATTTTAAAGCCTAATTCCAAATTTGCTTCCACAGTATCTCTGCCTAATTCTTGGAGTTTATATGCTTTGAGTTTATTGAGCAAGCCGATTCCCCTACCCTCTTGATTCATGTATAAAATCACGCCTTTCCCTTCTTTTTCGACCATTTCCATCGCTGCATGAAGCTGAGGGCCACAATCACAACGACAAGAGCCAAAAATATCACCCGTGACACAAGAAGAGTGTACCCGTACCATCACAGGGTCATTTTCCTCCCATTTTCCTTTGACCAATGCCAAATGAAGCTGTTCATTGTCAAGCTGTCTGAAAGCTACCAATTCAAAGCTTCCCCATTCGGTAGGCATATTGACTCCTATTTCTCTTTTGATAAGGGTCTCCTTTGAAAGACGATATTCTATTAAATCCTTGATACTCACAATTTTCAAGTCGAATTTATGAGCAATATCAATCAGTTGTGGCAAACGTGCCATAGTGCCATCTTCATTCAGAATTTCGATTAATACACCTGCCGGCTTTAATCCTGCCAGCAATGCCAAATCGATAGCTGCTTCTGTATGTCCAGAGCGTCTCAACACTCCTCCGTCCGCTGCACGAAGCGGAAAAATATGCCCTGGTCTTCCTAAATCTTCGGGTTTGGTAGATTCATTCACCAATGCTTGAATAGTTTTGGCACGATCTCCTGCCGAGATACCTGTAGTACAGCCATTGCCAAGCAAATCGACAGAAATAGTAAAAGCTGTTTCATATTGAGCCGTATTCGTCCCGACCATCATGTCCAAGTTCAACTCTTCACAACGGTTTCTTGTCAGAGGAACACACATCAATCCTCTTCCTTCTTTGACCATAAAGTTTACCATTTCTGGTGTGGTCAGTTCTGCCGCACAGATAAAATCTCCCTCATTTTCTCTATCTTCATCATCAACGACGATGATTATTTTACCATTGCGAATCTCCTCAACAGCTTCCTCAATTGTATGTAATTTCATTCAAGTACTATTTTAAATATATTAACCCAAACATCAAGATAACATCTGAGCAACAGAATAAGTTTTAAAAAATAAAAAAGAGGGGAAATTCCCCCTTTTTATTTTTTTTGAAACTCACGATGAGCTACTTCTTCAAAAAGACGCTCTTTCGGCAAGTTTTTGAAATATTCGTATGTAATTTTCAATCCTTCCGCTCTACTTACTTTTGGCTCCCAACCCAATATTTCTCTGGCTTTGGTGATATCTGGTTGGCGTTGTTTTGGGTCGTCTTTCGGAAGTGGCTTATGTACAATTTTTTGGTCTGTTCCTGTCAATTTGATAATTTCCTGAGCAAACTCATTCATTGTAATTTCAGCTGGATTTCCAACATTCACAGGGTAAGCATAATCCGACAACAATAATCGGTAAATCCCTTCTACCAAATCATCGACATAGCAAAAAGAACGTGTTTGTGTACCATCTCCAAAAATAGTCAAGTCTTCTCCCCTCAATGCCTGACCAATAAATGCTGGAAGTACACGACCATCGTTCAGACGCATTCTTGGGCCATACGTATTAAAAATCCGCACGATTCTTGTCTCCACTCCATGATAGGTATGATAAGCCATGGTCATTGCCTCTTGAAATCTCTTTGCTTCATCATAAACGCCACGAGGCCCTACCGGATTAACATGCCCCCAATATTCTTCTGTCTGTGGATGTACCTGTGGGTCGCCATAAACTTCAGACGTAGAAGCGATTATTACACGAGCATTTTTCACACGAGCGAGACCCAAACAATTATGAATCCCCAAAGAACCTACTTTTAAGGTTTGAATCGGAATTTTAAGATAATCAATCGGACTTGCCGGAGAGGCAAAATGCAAGATATAATCCAATTCTCCTGGAACATGAATAAATTTGCTTACATCGTGGTGATAAAACTCAAAGTTTGGATGCTTAAACAAATGTTCGATATTACGCAAATCGCCAGTGATTAAATTATCCATTGCAATCACGTAATGCCCTTCCTTTATGAATCTATCGCAAAGATGAGAACCTAAAAAGCCAGCTCCACCTGTAATTAATACTCTTTTCATTGTTTTTTATGTTTAAAAAATAAAAGATAAATAGATGAATTACTTGACAATCTCACGTCCAACACTGTAATAAGTATATCCTAATTCACGCATATCTTTTAATTCATAGAGATTTCTACCATCAAAAACGACTTTATTTTTTAGGTTTATTTCCATTTTTTCAAAATCAGGCGTTCTAAACTCAGGCCATTCAGTCATAATCATCAAAGCATCAGCCCCTT
>CAYUFZ010000093.1:6038-6345 GCA_964444025.1 uncultured Emticicia sp. | reverse complement strand
ATTTCACTTTTTTGCCTACCACCCCTCTGATATTTTCCATTGCTTCTGGGTCATATACTACGACTTTAGCCCCTGCCTTTCTCAATTCTTTGATATTGTATAATGCTGGAGCTTCACGGATGTCGTCGGTATGCGGTTTGAAGGCTAAACCCCACATAGCGATGGTTTTTCCTTTTAAATCTCCCTCAAAATGCTCCTTCACATAAGGCATCATTTTGGTTTTTTGCTTCTCATTCACTTTCATGACTGATTTCAAAATTTTGAAATCATACTGATGCTCGATGGCTGTTTTTTCCAATGCCTGAAC
>CAYUFZ010000093.1:2103-6028 GCA_964444025.1 uncultured Emticicia sp. | reverse complement strand
GTTTCTGCTCTTCATTCACTGCCATTACGGATTTCAGAATTTCAAAGGAAAAACCATTCTCATTACCCGACTTCACCAATGCCTGAACATCTTTCGGGAAACAACTTCCACCATAACCGATTCCTGCAAATAAGAAACGCTTGCCAATACGGGTATCTGTTCCGATACCTTTACGGATATCATCTACGTTTGCTCCCGCTTTTTCGCACAAATTGGCAATTTCATTCATGAAAGTAATTTTCATTGCCAAGAAAGCATTGGCAGCATATTTGGTCATTTCGGCAGAACGCTCATCCATGAATATGATTGGATTGCCCTGACGTACCAAAGGAGCATAAAGTTTTTCCATGACTTTTTTAGCTTTCTCGGACTTTGTACCAATTACAACCCTATCAGGCTTCATAAAATCTTCTACTGCTACCCCTTCTCTTAGAAACTCAGGGTTTGAAACTACATCAAATTCTACTTTGGCATGTTGAGCAATACGGGCATGAACTTTTTCTGCCGTACCCACAGGAACAGTACTTTTATCTATAATAACTGTATAGTTTTCCAATAATGGCCCTAAATCGCTTGCTACCCCCAAAATGTATTTCAAATCAGCGGAGCCATCCTCTCCCGGAGGGGTTGGAAGTGCCAAAAAGATTACTTGTGCATCTTTGATACCTTCTGCCAAATTGGTAGTAAATCTCAGCCTTCCTTCTTTTGTATTACGGTCAAAAAGCACATCTAAACCCGGCTCATAAATGGTCAATTTGCCTTTTCTTAATTTTTCAACCTTTCTTTCATCAATATCTACACAACAAACTTGATTTCCTGTTTCGGCGAAGCAAGTCCCTGTCACGAGTCCTACATATCCGGTTCCGACTACTGCTATTTTCATATTTTCAGATAACATTTATAATGTTTTAGTAACGAGATGTACCATCGAAAAAGCTTTTTTTCTTTCGTTAAAATTAGATTTTCGATTAATAGCACAAATGTATGACTTTTTTTAGAAATCTTGATTCAAAGCACAATCATTTTTTCAAAATTATTTTCAAAAAATACCCACTTAAAGACACAATCATCTTATTAAGTAGGCATTTTGAGCAATATAAAGTACATTTTTCATTTAAAACAAATAGTAAAAAATCAAGAAATCAATCTTTTATTCCATCAAAAAAAGGATTAAAAAAAAATCAAAAGCCTATTTAGAATTTGCAACTATCGATGATATTTTCGTAAATTCAAGCTTTATTTTAATTTAACCTTAAAATATATATATAAATTGAATAGAAGAGATGCCATACAAAGAGTTGCCTTCCTGATGGGAGGAGCTTTGTCTGCCCCTACCATGATTGCCATGCTAGACAGCTGTCAATCCAAAACAGCCTCTGAAGCAAGTGGAACTTTCGCCCTGACGAGCGATTTTAAGAGTTTAGTAGCTGAAATTGCGGAAATTATCATTCCGAAAACCAGCACTCCGGGAGCCAAAGAAGCCGGTGTCGGTCCATTTGTAGAAATGATGCTGAAAGATTGTTATTCGGCAGTACAACAAGCCCATTTTCTGAAAGGATTAGAAGATTTGGAAGATGCTTCTAAAGAAGTAAATGGAGGCAAAAGATTTTTAGAAAGTACGCCCGAACAACAAGTCGCTCTCTTGAAAAAATTTGAGGTATTGGCAAATGAAGAAGCAAAGAAAAACGAGGCATCTAAAAAAATTGTAGATAATGAAACCGGTTTGGCGAAAGATAGCAAAGGAAAAACCGAAGAAGCACCCGTACCTTTCTTCAAAATTATGAAAGAACTGACGCTTTTAGGATATTTCACCTCTGAGATTGGTTGCAAACAAGCATTGGCTTATGTTGAAGTTCCGGGAAGATATGAGGGATGTGTCAAGATGACTCCTGGGCAAAAGGCTTGGGCACTCTGACAAACAATAAATTATTATCTAAAACATTAAATAATTATCGATTTTTATATAAATATCTTAATCGGTAATTAGGAAGAATTTCTAAAATCTATTCAAATCGAAATGAATATTCAAGGCAAAGCAAAAGAACAAATGACCTACGATGCTATTGTTGTGGGTTCGGGAATATCAGGTGGTTGGGCCGCCAAAGAATTGACCGCAAAAGGTCTTAAAGTATTAATGTTGGAGCGTGGAAGAGAAATCAAACACGTAGAAGGGTATGAAAATGCGATGAAAAATCCTTGGGATTTTCCTCACAGAGGGAATATGGATAACATGGCAAAAGAACAATATTGGGCGAGTCTTCGCACGGGATATACTGGTCGTGAAGAACATCGCAATATGTTTGAGAACGACAAAGAAAATCCATATTTAGAAAAACGAGGATTTGACTGGATTCGTGGATACCATTTGGGAGGTCGTTCGTTGATGTGGGGTCGCCAAAGTTACCGTTGGAATGAAAGAGATTTCACTGCTAATCTTGAAGACGGACACGGCATAGATTGGCCTATTCGCTACAAAGATTTGGCTCCATGGTATAGCTATGTAGAAAATTTTATTGGCGTAAGTGGTACAAAAGAGGGCTTGGATGTGTTGCCAGATGGTGTATTTCAGCCAGGTATGGACATGAATTGTGTTGAAAAAGAATTCAAATCTGTTGTTAATAAAAAATTTGGTGGTCGTGCCGTAACCATTGGACGTACCGCTCACCTGACAGCCCCTACTAAAATTCAGACAGAGTTGGGTCGTGCTTCTTGTCAATTCAGAAATGCTTGTATGAGAGGCTGTCCGTATGGAGGTTATTTCAGTACCCAATCTGCTACTTTACCAGCAGCAAACAAAACTGGGAATTTAACCTTAATCACAGATAAAATTGTTCATCAAGTAATATTTGATGATGCCAAAGGAAAAGCCGTTGGTGTAAAAGCCATCGACCAAAATACCAAAGAAGAGTATGAGTATTTTTCAAAAATTATATTTTTGAATGCCTCTGCCATCAATTCGGCTTGGATTATGATGCAATCAAAATCAAAAACCCATCCAAACGGATTGGGCAATGAGTCTGACCAATTGGGAAGAAATATCATGGACCACCACCTTTCTGTCGGTGCTTCTGGTAGTTATGAAGGAATGGAAGATATGTATTATTATGGCAGACGTGCTAATGGTATCTATATCCCTCGTTTTACAAACTGGGGCAATGACAAAAAACGTGATTTCGTAAGAGGATTCGGATACCAAGGTGGAGCAAGCCGTGCAACATGGGGAAGAGGTGCCGGAACGGACGGATTCGGTGCTGATTTTAAAGAAGCGATGACTCAAGTTGGGCCATGGTCGTTTAATATCGGTGGTTTTGGCGAAACATTGCCTGATGAAAACAACCGTTTCACTCTTTCTGACAAAAAAGATAAATGGGGATAACTTGACTCCAAATCCAGGCATCGGTATCCACGAAATGGGTACAGCTCGTATGGGTAAAGACGCTAAAACTTCTGTATTGAATGGATTTAATCAAGTATGGGGTGCATCTAACGTTTTTGTGACAGACGGTGCTGCCATGGCATCAGCTTCGTGTGTAAATCCTTCATTGACTTACATGGCATTGACTGCAAGAGCAGCAAACCATGCAGTGGAAGAATTGAAAAAAATGAACCTTTAATCATCATTTTACTATAAAAAGGCGGACTTATCAAGTTCGCCTTTTTTGTTTATCAGCAAAATAATGAATACCTATAAAATTGAAATTCGTGAGCTTTACGCCAAAATAATTGACGTAGAAGCAGTTTCTTCGGAAGAGGCTCTCAAAAAAATTGAAGAAGCCTATCGCTCGAAAACTATCTGTTTGACACAAAATGACTACATAGCAACTGAAATAGATGAATGTACAGACGAAGATTGCTCTTGTTCATCCCCTTTCAATCATTAACTTTTCATCTATCAATCATACTAGGGTCTGATGACGATTACTCA
>CAYUFZ010000093.1:0-2093 GCA_964444025.1 uncultured Emticicia sp. | reverse complement strand
CTCAATTAAGGTGCCATGTCATGAAAATTAAATGAGAAAATAATTGTCTATCAAAGAATTAACTATTTGAAAATAAATCGATTACGAGTATTTATATTAAAAAATTTTGAACTTACACAAAATTATTCACAAACAATATGTTTATAATTGATGCACATTTAGACATCGCCATGAATGCCATCGAATGGAATCGAGATTATCGGCAAAGCATCGAACAAATCAGGGCGAGAGAGTTCGGAATGAAAGATAAACCCGACCGAGCAAATGGAACCGTTTCCCTTCCCGAATTACGCAAAGGAGAAATCGGATTAATTGTTGCCACACAGATAGCACGTTATGTTTCTCCAGAAAATCCCCTACCAGGGTATCACTCACCCGAAATTGCATGGGGCATTACTCAAGCTCAGTTAGCTTGGTATCAGGCAATGGAAGATTTAGGCGAAATGGTACAAATCAATACCTACAAAGCTCTCAGGCATCATTTAGACTTATGGGATAACAAAGAAATCCCAAATGAACAAAAACCCATCGGATATATTCTAAGCTTAGAAGGAGCCGACTCCCTTATCAATTTATCTTATTTGGAGAAAGCTTATTCTTACGGATTAAGAGCCTGTGGACCCGCCCATTATGGTCCAGGACGATATGCCGCAGGAACAAGCATGACCGAGGGATTCAGTAGGCAAGGGAAAGAATTATTGAAAGAAATGGAAAATCTAAACATGATTTTAGATGTAACTCACCTGACAGACCAAGGATTTACCGAAGCAATCGACCTATTTCATGGACATATATGGGCAAGCCACCACAATTGTAGGGCATTGGTAGATTATCAAAGGCAATTAAGTGATGAACAAATAAAAATATTAATCGAACGAAATGCCGTCATTGGCGGAGTGTTAGATGCTTGGATGCTCATTCCTAATTGGACCCGTGGCGAAGATACCCCGCAAGGAAGAAATCTGATGTTAGAAAAACTCATCGACCACTATGACCATATTTGCCAAATAGCAGGAAATGCCAATCACATTGCCATAGGAAGCGATTTAGATGGATGTTTCGGTATTGAACAAACTCCGATAGACCTAAATACCATTGCAGACTTACAAAAATTAGAGTCTTTATTACAAAAAAGAGGATATAGTACTACTGATGTAGAGAATGTATTCCACGGAAACTGGCTGCGTTTCTTAGAAAATGCTTGGAAATAAACGAAAAAATAGACACATACCTTTCATTTGCCCTATTATCTGACTCTTTAGTCTTATTTAACAAAAAAAAGACTAGAAAAATCATGATATTTATTAAATTTGAATTCATTAAAATCATTCAACCAAAAAATGGAAAACAAATCAACTAGACGAAACTTTATTAAAAGCTCTGCCCTAGCTGCAGGAGGCTTTTTTATTGTCCCAAGACATGTATTGGGAAAAGGATATACAGCTCCTAGCGATAAGTTAAACATCGCTTCAATCGGTGCGGGAGGAAAAGGCTCTTCGGACATCATCAATGCTTATAACATGGGAGCAAACAATGTTGTGGCTCTTTGTGACGTTGATATGGGAAGATGTAAGCCAACCATCGATAAATTCCCAAATGCGAAAAGATACAAAGATTATCGAGTGATGCTCGAAGAAATGAAAGGAGATATTGATGCGGTTACTATTTCTACTCCAGATCACCAACATGCAGTTGCGGCAATGGCTGCGATGCAAATGGGTAAGCACGTTTATGTTCAAAAACCACTGACTCACGACATTTACGAGGCTAGGATGCTAACCGAAGCCGCTAGAAAATATAAAGTAGTGACCCAAATGGGAAATCAAGGAGCTTCTAATCCCACACAAAAAGTAATGATGGATTGGCTCGACAAAGGACTCATCGGCAAAGTAAGTGACGTACATATTTGGACAAACAGACCAGTGTGGCCTCAAGGCAATCCAGTTCCAACCGATAAACCAAAACTAATTGACTCTATGGACGAAAAAGATTGGGATTTATGGGTGGGTACTGCCTCTTGGGTAGATTACCACCCATTGTACCATCCATTCAAATGGAGAGGTTGGTGGAATTTCGGTACTGGTGCATTAGGA
>CAYUFZ010000092.1:5502-9477 GCA_964444025.1 uncultured Emticicia sp. | reverse complement strand
ATCGTGAGCAGCCCAAGCTGTTTTTTGGCTAATACTCATTTGATGATTGGAATGAACAGAGAATCCGCCTCCGACAAGCATTTCTTGTGCTGGATTTATGATGCGTGAAGGGGGAATATCTAGGCTTTTTCCGTCGGCTGTGGATATTAAAATTCTTCCATTAGGACGTTCTGCCCAACATTCGGCATGGGCTTTAATATCTCCCATTCTCCAAGTTAGTCCTTCTTTTTCTAGCAATCGAATAATTGCCAACGAGTCGTTGGGTACTTGTCCATATATTTTTCCAATCAATACCAATTGGAGAAAAAGTATCATTTTTGTTTTCATAGTTTAAATATCCTTCCGCTCCGTCAAAGGAACGGAAGGGGGGCTTAGTGATTGAATGTTAGAGATATTACTTAAAACCAATTTTTTTTAGTCCTTCTTTACTGATTTTAATGGCTTCCAAAGGCTGTAATCCATCAAAAGTTTGGTCTTGTTCGACGATATAGTACTTCATTCCCGAAAGCTTTTTATTGTCTAAAATCCTCTTGAAATCTATCGTGCCTTTGCCAACAGGTGCAAATCTGCCTTCTGAATCCATGTCTTTGACGTGCCAGATTTTAAAACGTCCAGGGTATCTTTTGAAATATTCGACAGGATCAGCTCCTGCTTTCGTAACCCAATACAAATCCATCTGAAAATTTACATATTTAGGGTCAAGTTTTTCCAATAAATAATCTATCGGAACAATTCCGTTTTTGTTTGGTACAAATTCAAAATTATGATTGTGATATAAGAATTCCAGACCAGCAGCTTGTGCTTTGCGGGCGATTGTATCTAAAATAGAGGCAAGTTTTTCAATATTGTCATCCATCGAAAGGCTTCGAGTTTTGGGGTCAAATTTAAACATTCCCATTGGAGGAACTGGAGCAATAAAATATTGAAAACCAGCGGCTTTAACATCGGCAATCAAAACATCTGCATTTTCGGTCGTCATCGAACCCATGTGTACTGAGATGGGTTGTAATCCTAAGCTATTCAAGTAGGTTTTGAATTCGTTGGGTGCCATTCCATAAAATTTCCCATCTTTATAGTCCACAGCTTCAATATATTTATACCCTAAATCTGCTACTTGTTTCAGTGTTGCTTTGGGGTCTTTTCCCATTTCATTCCGAACCGTATAAAGAGTCATGCCGCCCCATTTCTTTTGGGCTAAAAGGATTGAGCTTGTACTCATAAAAACAAGTAAACTCAAAATTTTGATTAATAGAGAATTTTTCATTGATAATTTGATTAAAATGTTAATTATTTCTTGGAATATTCTTTCCATTAGCAAATATAGACATTCAATTTTTATTTTCTAAAAAATAGATAATAAAAATTAATTTATTTTTTTCTAAGAATATTCATATTTGAAAGTATTATTATTTTGAGTTTCGCATTACCTTTGTATCCATAATTTAAAGATTCTAAAGTAAATGTTAAGTTTTGGAACAGAAAAGTATATTGCCAATCTCTCTATTGATTGTGTAATATTTGGGTATGAAAGCAAAAAGCTAAAAGTATTGATAGCAAAGTCAAAGTTTGCTGATGAAATTTGGAACTTACCAGGAGGCTATGTCTTAAGAAATGAAAGTATCGAGAAAGCGGCCAGTCGAATCCTGAAAGAGCGGACAGGTTTGGAGAATATATTTTTAGAGCAATTTCGTGTTTTTGGAAGTGAAAATCGAATCATTGATAGCAAATTTCGCTCGTTGATGTTAGATAATTTAACCCAAAAATACAATAAAGCTGATGCCGAGTGGATGGCCGACAGGTTTGTGTGTATTGGTTTTTATGCGTTGGTAGAAATTAATAAAGTTAATCCTAAAATAGGCGAGCTCGATGAGTATCTTGCTTGGAGAGAGATTGACGATATTCCTGAAATGATACATGACCATAATGAAATTCTGGTCTTTGCCTTGGAGGCTTTGCGTCAAGGTTTCGACAGAAAACTGATAGGATTTAATTTATTGCCCGACACATTCACGATGAAAGAGCTTCAAGAACTCTATGAAGCTGTTTTTAATAAGCCTTTTGCCATGAATAATTTTCAGAAAAAAATATTGGCATTACAGGTGTTAGAACGTTTGGAGAAGAAATTTACGGGTGCTCAAAATAAAGCTCCTTATTTGTATAGATTTATTCATTAGAAAAGGCCTTTAGAGAAGAAGTTTAGAATAATACAAAAGCCACTAAATTTATTGATTCTACATAAAATCGTCAAATTTAGTGGCTTTCTTAGACTAATATTTTAAGAATTGCTCTCTTGGATTTCTCCTTCCCATTTCGCAACAATTGCTGTTGCAACTGCATTTCCAGCAACCGATGTCGCAGATCTTCCCATATCTAAAAGCCAATCGACGGCTAAAATCAAACTTATCCCTTCTTGTGGCAAACCAAACATACTCAGGGTTCCGGCAATAACGACCAAAGAAGCTCTTGGAACACCAGCTATACCTTTGCTGGTCAGTAATAGGGTCAATAACATGGTGAGTTGTTGCCCCAAGCTCAGTTCAATGCCATAAATTTGTGCAATAAATCCCGTCGCAAATGTCATATACATCATCGAGCCATCGAGATTGAAGGAGTATCCAAGTGGCAACACAAAGCTTATAATCCGCTCAGAAATTCCGAATTTTTTTAGTTGCTCTATTTGTAGTGGCATCGAAGCTTCAGAACTCGCTGTGCTGAAAGATAAGATTATTGCACTTTTCACATGTTGCAACAAATGCCAATAGGATACTTTACTAGCAAGACAAATTAACCACAATACTATAAATACAAAGAACAAAAGGGTTGCAAAAAAACATACAATGAGGTATAAATAACCACTTAATACTCCTATTCCTTTTGCTGCAATAACTGCCGAAACAGACCCAAAAACAGCGTAAGGAGCAAATTTCATTACAAAGCCTACAATTTTAAACATTACTTCAGCAATGGCATCTAAGGCTTTCATGATACTTTTGCCATGGTCGCCGATAGAAGCCAAGGCAATTCCGAAAAACAAAGAAAAAACCACAATCTGAAGTACTTCGTTGCTTGCCAATGCCTCAAAAATGCTTTTAGGGAAAATATGTGTAATAAAGTTCTCTAAGGTCATTTTTTTTGCTTCAATGCCAGTATCAACCCCATTGCTGGGCAACTCCAAACTCATGGCTTTTCCAGGATTGAGAAGGTTTACGGCAACTAATCCTGTGAGCAAAGAGAGAATGGTTGCAAAATAAAAATAGCCCAATGTTTTTAGACCAATACGACCAACAACCTTAAAATCTCCAAGTTTAGCGATTCCGACTGTTAAAATTGAGAAAACCAAGGGTCCCAAAATCATTTGAATCATTCTTAAAAATATTTTGGACAATAATTGTAAATATCCACTCCAATCTTTCAATTGTTCGTTGGCATATTTCTGTTGCTCATTGAGTAGGCTGGCATCTTTAATGCTAAATTGTCCGAAGTCGAGGTATTCGTGAATGGCATATCCTACCAATATGCCCAAAAACATCCCGATAAATATTTTCCAAGTAATGTTCAATTTCATGTTTTGTCTTAGTTTAGTCAGTGTTTAATTCGTTTTTTAATGCAATCTTGAAATAATTGCGATAAATGGGTTTGCGATAAATGAATTGAAGGTACAAGATAGGATAAAAAATGTAATCTGTCAAAATACTTCCTGTATTGAATTCAATTTTATCGATAATTTTGGTATTATTTCTTGTTTGTTGGATGATGTGTTGGTGTTTCCAATAATTTAAGAAAAAAGGAAGCGTTTCGCCTTCGTCTATAAAATATTTGCACAATGGTAACTCGCTCACTTCGGTGATTTTACTAATCCATAAAAGCTTCAAAAAAAATATTTTCATTTCAATCGTTACTTTATCTTCCTTGTTGCGTCCAAATGTTATAATTTGAATTTTGCGCAAAATAGGCTTAATCTATTGATATCAATTT
>CAYUFZ010000092.1:2864-5492 GCA_964444025.1 uncultured Emticicia sp. | reverse complement strand
GTTATAATTTGAATTTTGGGAAATGGGGGAGATAGTTTTAAAAGTAATTTTTGGTCAAATTTTTCCCAAACTTCTTCAATTGATTGTTCAACGCTTGTTTCGATTATTAGTTTCATAAATGGAAGCATGAAACCCACTGATGCCGAATGGCTCGATGGGGATGAGCGACACGCTATCGCTTTTAGAGGTTAAAATGATATAAACTCTCTTAGTTTGAAAGCTAGGGTATTGATAGTTCCCAAAATAAATTGTTTTATTATTAAAACTAAAATGGAAAGAAAATGTTAAGCACAAGTAATATTAAATCATTAATGATAGATATTTTGTTATTGTATCCTTTACATGCTTTTTTGATAATTGGTCTCTTATTGATTGTTTTGTGGGTATTTTTGGATGTGCTAAGCATATCCAAACAATCGCCCGAAAAATATTAGTTTTAAAGTTTTCATAATGGTTAGGGTTTTAAAAATCACTGCAATGCGGTGATTTTTTTTATTAATATTGTATTAAAAATTCCAAAACTTTCCTACTATTTTTTGAGTTTCAACGTAAAAGTAAGTGAATATTCATCCGTGATTAAGAATCCGATGAAATGATGGCATACTATCAAAATCAAATGAACGTTTTACTCTAAAAATCCAAAGTCAAATGAAATCCAACGAATCAATCTCTCGTAAAAATTTTTTAAGAAGTTTAGGTTTGGGAGGGGCTGCTTTGATGGCTGTCCTTAGCTCTTGTTCAAATAGTTCAAATGTTACACCGAATCCGTCGGGTTCGAGCATCGATTTATCCTCTTCTTTGTTGAAGGTTGGGGATTATACTTATGTTGGTTCTGTCATTGTGGCAAGAATTGGTGCGGGCAATACGGCTGCTTCTTTCGTAGCGGTTTCAAAGGCTTGTACACATGATGGGACAACTATCATTTATCAATCGAGTGCTTCCAGATTTTATTGTCCCAATCACCAAGCAACTTTCTCCACTACTGGTACTGTGACAGGTGGGCCAGCAAGAACTAATTTGACACAATATACGGTGACAGTGGAGGGAAATATGCTTAAAATCGCTTAATTTTAAAAGGAAGATGTAGGTCTTCCTTTTTTTAATCTAAATTTTTATCAGTCTATGAAAATCAATGTATTTGTATTTTTAATTTTTGTATCGAAGGGTCTGTTTGCTCAAGATGACTTGCTTTCTGTCTTGAATGCCAATACCTCTAAGCCTAAAACTAAAGTGGTGGCAACGTTTAAATCTACGAGGGTAATCAATGGTCATTCGATTGAAACCATTGCGAAAAAGCACTTGGATTTTAGAATTTCGCATCGATTTGGTACGTTAAACTCAGGAACTTATGAATTTTTCGGGCTTGACCAAGCTTCTATGCGAATGAGTTTGGAGTATGGTATCACGGATAATTTGATGGTTGGAGTCGGAAGGTCGTCTATTCAAAAAACGTATGATTATTTTGCAAAATATAAATTGTTGAAGCAAACCCTTGACGGTATGCCTTTTTCATTGTCAATCATGGGTAGTGCTGCTGCCAATACCCTTAAATCGTCGTCGGTTGGTTCGACCTTAAGCCCTACTTTTTACTCCAATGTTGAAAGGCTCACGTATGTCGCACAAATATTATTGGCAAGGAAATTCAATGAAAATTTGTCTTTGCAAATTAGTCCAACTTTTATTCACCGAAATAAAGTTTTTAAAATTAACCCAACAGATGTTTCCGAAATATTTGAGCCGAATGATATCTTGGCAATAGGAGTGGGGGGAAGGTATAAAATTTCCAAACGTACGTCATTAAATGCCGAATACTTCTATCGTTTGCCGATTGCGAATGCTCTCAATGCCTTGAATCCAACGTATCAAAATGCCCTATCTATCGGGTTTGATATTGAAACTGGCGGACACGTATTCCAGCTACATTTTACGAATGCTTTGGGAATGATAGAAAAGCAATTTATTGCAGAAAGTACAGACAGCTGGAAAAATGGGGCTGTTCGTTTTGGCTTTAATCTTTCGAGAACATTTAGTTTTGATGGTAATAAATCTAAGAAAAAATGGTAAAAAATACATGTACTAAAGTAATAGCGGGTTTGTTGTTGAGTTTTTCGACTTTTGCCCAAAATATTATCTGCAAAAATGGGGTAAGCTCATTTTTCTCCGAAACACCGCTCGAAAATATCGATGCTACTAATAAAAATGTGGGAAGTGTAATCAATTTGAAGTCGAAAGAAATTGTAGTACAAATAAATATTGCTGACTTTAAGTTTAAAAATCGCTTGATGGAAGAGCATTTTAATGAAAATTATTTAGAAACTGAAAAGTTTCCCAAAGCATTTTTTAAGGGGACTATTCAAGAGTCGATCGACTGGGGGCATTCTGGAAATTACGATGTCACTGCCAAAGGAATACTGACCATTCATGGCATAAGCAAGGAGCGGGTATTCCAAGGAAAAATACAAATCGACTCAGATAAATTGGTTTTAAATTCGATGTTTGAGGTGCTATTGGTTGACCATAAAATTGAAGTTCCTAAACTTGTATTTTCTAAAATTGCTGAAAAAATTAAGATTCAAAATTAGTTTGAATACTTAATTCTGAAATAATGATTTGATAAATTTGATTTTT
>CAYUFZ010000092.1:0-2854 GCA_964444025.1 uncultured Emticicia sp. | reverse complement strand
ATATTTATACTATTTTTGAGATATTTTTAATGAAAATGATGAAATCAGTTTATAAAATCGGCTTTGTAGTACTTTTATTTGTATCAATGAGTCATGTGGCAGATGCCCAATACATGAACCCTTATGGTGGTTATGGCGGTGGTTATGGTAGTGGCTATGGAAGGGGGTATAACCAATTTGGAGCTGCCGATTTTGATAGAAAGCCCAAAGGCCCTCTTGACCCCGATGAGGTGGCAAAAGAAGAAACCAAAGCAATGGTAAAAAAACTAAAATTGGATGAAGAGCAAGAATTAATCATTGGTTCTTTGAATGAGGATTATGCTTATCAAAAAAAAGCAATGTTTGAAAGGTTTAAGAAGGAATTTGAGATAAGCAAGCCCACACCAGCACAAATCGAGGAAGCAAAATCGAAGATGAATGCTTTGGAAGAAAAAAAAGATGCTGAGTTAGAAAAGATTTTAAATGAAAATCAATTCAAAACATATAAAGCGTGGAAAGCTAAAATGCAAAAAAATAATCAGTAAAGACTTAAAAAGACTTGTTTGAAAATGAGTCTTTTTTTGTGAATTTGCAATTTTCAACAAATATAGGCTGTGTTTAAATATTTTTGAATGAAGAACATACTCAAAATATTGGCTTTATGGATTGTGGTATTTGTCGCTCAAGCTAGGGAGGAGGTGGATTCTGTTGCAAGGAAGCCCAAGGATAGTGTTTGGGTAAGACCTAGTTTTGTATTGAGTTTGGATTCGAGAAGTGCTTTGATTAAAGAGCAAAAATTCAATATCAAGGGAATTTATTCTGGCATTGTTTTTGGTAAAAAAAGACATAAAGCCACGATTGGGTATTATTGGATGAGTGAAAATGCTTATTTAAAACTCATTAATCTCAATAAAAATGCTGCCAAAAAAATCAATCTGGATAATTATCTGAAAACTGATATGTTTTTCTTTAGCTTGATGTTTCGTAGAAATCTTATCAACAATAAGACTTTTTTGGTCGGGGTTCCGCTCGAAATAGGGATTGGGGCAGCAAAAAGTGAAAATGTCACATTATTAGATGAAATTCAGTTATGGAAAAGAAAATCTTTTTTTGTCCCCGTACAAACTGGTATTTTTTTAGGGTGGAAAGCGACTCGTTGGCTTGGTTTTTCTTTCCAATCAGGGTATAGGTATGCAATTTTTCAAAGGCAAGTACCAAAATCATACAATGGCTTGTATTATAGTGTAGGTACAAATATTCGAGTGGAGTTTTTTAAGGATTTATATCATTTTGTGTTTAAACCCAAAAGTGCCTTAAAAAAATAGCTCATGTGCGGACTTAAATCATTAAAATTTGGTTTTTTACTTAAAAATAGATTTTTTTATAAAAAAAACATCAGAAATATTTGTAAGTACATATATTTTTGTTTTATCTTTGAATTGTAAATCAAAAACGCAGAAGTTTGCACATTTTGATTGAACATTTGCAAAAAATTGAAATATACTTATTGATATATTAAAAATATTTAAAATAAAAGTTGTGTGGATTTAGTAGCGGGAAAGGCTGGAATGTATTATTCCAGTCCTTTTTTTTATATTTAGTCATAAAAAAAGAGCCTAATGGAAGGCTCTTCTTTGAATGATTCTTAAAACTCTAATTTTTCATGAATTAATTCTTCAATATATTCTCGAATGGAGTCTATTTTTATTTGACTGACTACATCTTGAGCGAATGCCAACAATTGCAATCTTACGGCTTCTTTCTTGGGAATACCTCTGGCTTGCATATAAAAAATGGCATCATCATTGAGTTGTCCGGTTGTTGTACCATGCGAACATTTGACATCATCCGCCCATATTTCCAACTGCGGTTTTGTATTCATAACAGCCTCATCAGACGTAACGACATTGCGGCAATTTTGATAAGCATTGGTTTTTTGTGCATCTTGACGAACAAAAATCTTACCATTGAATACCCCCGTGGATTTATCCATTAAAATACCTTTGTACAACTCATTGCTTTCACAATTGGGCATTTGATGATCTACCAAAGTATGATTGTCCACATGTTGCTTTCCATTAGGCACATATAAGCCATATAAGTGGCTTTCGACATGCTCGCCACCAAGCACAATATTCAAGTTGTTTCGGACAAATCCTCCATTTAGCGTAGTGGTAGCGGCGTAGAAATAGCTACTCTCGCCCTGCCAAACTTGAGTGGTACCAATATGATGCGAATGGTCACTTTCGTTTTGAACTTTATAATAATCCACCATGGCAGATTTCTCAACCACGATTTCAGTAACAGAATTGACAAATACTTTCTCCTCACCCATGGTGCGGTAAGCTTCCGCAATTTTTACTTGGGCATTTTCCTCAACAACGATTAAATTTCGGACATTAGCCCCAACATTTCCCTGACGGCTATCCGAGATAAATCTCAAGATGATTGGTTCTTCAACTATCTGATGCTTTTTTACCTTAATTACTACACCATCAGAAGCCAAAGCCGTATTGAGAGCCGTGAAAGCCTCCCCCTGATTATTGGCTAATTTGCCAAAATAATTGACGATTATCTCATGATTCTCTGCAATAGCTTGAGAAAAAGGAAGAATCTGAATTTTTTTGGCATCAGATATAATTTCCGATAGTTCGGGATGATAAATACCATTGACAAAATACAAAATATTGCCTTTGAGATGAGGCAAAGGTATTTGTTCTAAATCTGTTTGAGAAAAATCAGACTTAGCCTTAAAATCATAGTTGGTTTTCGAGATTGCACCGACATTAGAGTATTTCCATTCCTCATGTTTGACAGTAGGAAAGCCCAAATTCGTGAAATTCTGAAAAGCAACCGAACGAATTTCTTGTATTAC
>CAYUFZ010000091.1:405-9532 GCA_964444025.1 uncultured Emticicia sp. | reverse complement strand
GTGTGTTTGTTTTCGTTAACTGAAAGGCGGTAAGGAAGACCACCAACAAAAAAACGTAGCTATGCCATTACTGAATGATACAGTAATGGCAATAACCACTAAAGAAATATTATTTGTTATACAATTCGACGATAGCCTGTTCGTTGAAGTTTTCAGGAATTTCATCACGCTCAGGAAAGTTAATAAATTTACCAACCATCTCCGTAGAATCCCATTCCAACCAACCATAGCGTTTAGCACTTCTTGCACTTAAGCTATCTGCAATTGTAGATAATGCTTTAGATTTTTCACGAACACCCACAACTTGACCTGGCTTCAAAATTAATGACGGAATATTCATCACTTCTCCATCTACCACAATATGTCGGTGCGTTACTAATTGTCGAGCAGCACGGCGAGTAGGTGCAATACCTAAACGATATACTGTATTATCCAAACGACCTTCACACAACTTCAATAAGTTGTCACCAGTACGTCCTTCTTTAACAGATGCCAAATGGAAGAAACGAGCAAATTGACGCTCCAAAATTCCATAAGTGTACTTCACTTTTTGCTTCTCGATTAATTGTTGGCCGTATTCAGATTTTTTTCCTTTACGACCTTTTCCATGTTGACCCGGAGGGTAAGCTTTTTTTGATAAAGCTTTACTTGGACCCATGACCGGCTCACCAAACTTTCTTGAAATTCTAACTTTCGGACCTGTGTATCTTGCCATTATTATTGAATTTTATTATCGAAATAGAGATTAATTAGCCCCATAGTCCAAACTAATAATCAGATAAATCTTTTTCTATTTCCTGTTTCGCAAAGTTACGAAAATATATTTGAATATAAAAATTAAACTCTTCTACGCTTTGGAGGACGACATCCATTATGAGGCAATGGAGTCACATCCGTGATGGTAGTAACTTCAATACCTGAGTTTTGGATTGTTCTGATTGCAGACTCACGACCAGAACCTGGTCCTTTTACAAAAACTTCAGCTTTACGCATTCCTGCTTCGTAAGCTACTTGAGCACAACTCTGAGCTGCCATTTGTGCAGCGTAGGGTGTATTTTTCTTTGAACCTTTAAAACCCATTTTACCAGCCGAACCCCAAGAGATAACTTGACCTTGGCTATTAGTAACCGAGATGATAATATTATTGAAAGAAGCTTTGATATGCACTTGCCCAACAGGCTCAACAATCACTACTCTTTTTTTAGCTTTATCTTTTCTTTTTGCTTGTGCCATTTTGACAGAAAGATTTTGAATAATTAAGGCAGTATAGAAATACCTATACCCTGATCGACTTAAACTTAAATTAAGTCCTTTATCAATTGGTTATTGATTACTTAGTAGCTTTTTTCTTGTTAGCTACAGTCTTACGCTTTCCTTTACGAGTACGAGAGTTATTCTTCGTACGTTGTCCACGAAGCGGTAAACCTTTACGATGACGAACTCCACGGTAACAACCGATGTCCATCAATCGCTTAATTGCCAATTGAACTTCAGAACGCAACTGACCCTCTACGGTCAATTCTTCCGAAATAATTCCACGAATCGCATTCGCTTCAGAATCATTCCATTCTCCAGCTTTTTTATCAAAATTGATATTTGCCTTTGATAAGATTCTTCTTGAAGTACTACGACCTATACCGTAGATGTAAGTAAGGGCGATTTCGCCTCTTTTTTTGTCCGGGATATCAACACCTGCAATCCTCATAGAAATTAGCCTTGTCTTTGTTTAAACTTAGGATTTTTTTTGTTAATAACGTAAATTTTACCCTTACGACGGATAACTTTACATTCAGCACTACGCTTTTTTACTGATGCTTTTACTTTCATAACCAATGATTACCCCAAACCGTTTGTATCGGCTTTCCTATCTAAAGGAAATTGTACGAAATTGTTCATGTCACGGGGCAATTTTTTTAACATGAAATTTCAACTATATTAATTTCAATATTTATCCAATCGGATTATTTATATCTATAAGTAATCCGTGCTTTTGATAAATCATAAGGCGACATTTCTAACCTTACTTTATCACCTGGTAAAATACGTATATAATTCATTCGCATTTTTCCGGAAATATGTGCTATTAACTCATGTTGATTTTCTAATTTAACACGAAACATTGCATTAGACAAAGCCTCGGTAATTATTCCGTCAACTTCAATATTTGATTGTTTTGCCATTTAAAATTCAGTAATTATTAAATATATTAACCAAAAAGCATTAAAAAGTTGAAAAAATCATCATCTTTCTTTGTTGCAAAACTTCTTCAATATACTTAAATGTTGATAATATTTCAGCTTTACCTTTTCTAACCACTACTGTGTGTTCAAAATGAGCAGCAGCTTTCCGATCTTCGGTTCTTATTGTCCAATTATCATTTTCTTGCACAACACTTCTTCTTCCCAAAGTTATCATTGGCTCTATTGCAAGTACCATACCGTCCAACAACTTAGGTCCATTTCCCCTCTTTCCAAAGTTCGGAACCTCTGGTGCTTCATGTAGGTTCTTACCGACCCCATGCCCTACTAACTCTCTCACAACTCCATAGCGATTATTTTCCGCATAATTCTGAATTGCAGCACTGATGTCTCCTATTCTATTTCCAACATAAGCTTGATTAATACCTTTGTATAGAGAATTATAGGTATGTTTTAATAAATCAACGACATCACTATTTACATTTCCTAAAGCATAGGTATAAGCACTATCAGCATGAAAACCGTCCTTATAAACACCACAATCAATAGACACTACATCTCCGTCTTTCAGCACTCTGTTGCTTGGAATACCATGAACAACAACTTCATTTACAGAAATACACAAACTGGCTGGAAAACCACCATACCCAAGGAATGAACAAGCAGCTCCATTATCTTGAATAAAATCATGAGCAATCTTATCCAAGGCTTTCGTTGTGATACCAGGCTCTATACTCTTTGCTACCTCTGCATGTGCTTTTCCAAGCAAATCACCATTAGCTTTTATTATACTAATCTCTTCTTCAGATTTTAATAATATTACCCTTTCGTTCTTACTCATTTTATGCTGAAATCTCAGAACCTATTTGGCGACCTTGAACCCTACCAGACTGCATTAATCCCTCATATCGCTTCATTAACAAATAACTCTCAATTTGCTGTAATGTATCCAAAACTACCCCAACTAAAATTAATAGTGAAGTACCTCCGAAAAATGATGCAAATGATTGAGTCATTCCTAACATTCCTGCAAAAGATGGAAAAATAGCAATGATAGCAAGCAATACACCCCCAGGAAGCGTAATTCTATCCAAAATATTTGCTACAAAATCAGAAGTTGGCTGACCCGGTTTTACTCCAGGAATAAAACCACCACCTCTCTTCATATCATCTGCAATTTGATTGGGATTAATCGAAATAGCCGTATAAAAGAAAGTAAATCCGATAATCAAAAGAGCATATATAATTCCATATTGCCAAGATGTTGGAGAATTCATGATAATTGCCCAACTTTGAAACGTATCATTTTTGGTGCTATCTGCCAAATATGTCAATCCTAAACCAGGAATAAACATTAATGCTTGACCAAAAATAATTGGCATCACACCTGCAATATTTAATTTTAAAGGTAAATATTGTCTTTGACCAGTCACTACTTTGTTACCAACAATTTGCTTAGCATATTGAACAGGGATTCTTCTAGTTGCTTGAGTAATAGCTACTGCAAAAAGGACAACTAAAAATAAGGCTACGATTTCCAGAACAAAAAACAATATTTGTCCATTACCACCTCTAGCTTGTGCTTCTCCAATGATAGCACCAGGAAACCTTGAAACAATACCAATCATGATCATCATCGATATTCCATTGCCAACACCTTTTTCAGTCATTCTCTCTCCTAACCACATACACATGATAGTACCAGAAACAATTAATATAACCGAACTGATATAAAACAAACCTTGTCCAATTGTAATTGCATCCGTTGGAACTGTCGCTTTCACATAAGTAAAGGCTTGAGCCGCCGCAACAATAATGGTAAGCCATCGAGTTATTTGGTTCAATTTTCTACGACCTGATTCTCCTTCTTTCTGCAACTTACTAAAATATGGCAAAGCCAAAGTAAGTAATTGGATAGCGATTGAAGCTGAGATATAAGGCATGATTCCCAATGCCATTACCGAAGCATTTTGGAAAGCCCCCCCTACCAATGTATTCAATAAGCCTAAAAGACCATTGCTTTGTGTCAGATCTTTTAATTTCGCTACATCTACACCTGGCAATACCACGTGAGAACCAATTCTAAATATGATGATAATCAATATAGTCTGAAGAATTCGTTTTCTTAATTCTTCAATTGACCAAATATTTTTAAGAGTCGTAATAAATTTGTCCATTTTTTTAGGATACTAGGCGTTTAACTTATTGAAATTACTCCGGACGACCACCACTTAGTCTATCTTGTAATTCCTTCAACTCATCCCATTTACCATCACGAGCCAAAGCTGCTTGTTGACCCCATGTTGCCGGGTTGTGAACTGCAAATCTTGAACCTGCTTCACTCAGAATTTCAGAAACTCTTTCTACCGATGCCTCCGCTAAGTCTGCAAATGTAACAATTCCTGCATTAACTAACAAATCTGCAATTTTAGGTCCAATGCCTTCAATAACTTTTAAGTCATCTCCTGCCGTTTTTTTAGACGAAGCTTTCTTTGGTTTCTCCTCAACTGATGCAACAGACACCGCTTCAGCCTGAACAGCATCCTTATTTAATGTAGCATCTACCGTAGCAGAACCACCAGCCTTTTCAATTGAAGAAATGGCAGAGGCAGAAAAAGCATTTGCTTTTAAATGAATTGCTGTTTTCAATTCTCCACGACCTAAAATTTTAACAATATTTGACTTAGAAATCAAGCCATTGTTGTACAATACACCCAAATCGATATTAGAAATACCTGTTTTTTCAAACAAAGCTTGAATAGTATCCAAATTGATTGCCTTGTATTCTACTCTATTAATATTTTTAAATCCAAACTTAGGGACACGACGTTGCAAAGGCATTTGACCACCTTCAAAACCACGCTTTTGGCTATAACCTGAGCGAGATTTAGCTCCTTTATGACCACGTTTTGCTGTACCGCCTCCACCTGAACCATGACCACGACCAACTCTGTCGTTCGCTTTTACAGACCCTTTTGCAGGGCTTAAAGATTGTAATTTCATTGTAATTCGATTCTTTTAATCGTTAATAATACGCAAACTTAAAAAAGTTTACTCGGCTTTGCCTTCTATGAACTGATAAACAATTAAGCTTCTTGTACAGAAACTAAATGTTGTACTGCATTAATCATACCCTGTAATGCAGGATTAAGTTCTTTTTCAACAGTACGATTGATTTTTCCAAGACCTAATGCAGCGATAGTACGCTTTTGCACCTCTGGTCTTCCAATCAAACTTCTTACTTGTGTAATTTTAACTTTTGCCATTTTATTTTAGCTATAAAAAAAAGTTTAAGTTTTAAACTATCGTCTAAAACTTAAAACTTTATTATCCGTTGAATACTTTATTCATTTTAACGCTACGTTGGAAAGCTATAGAATGCGGAGCACGCATTTGGCTCAGAGCATCAATAGTTGCTTTCACTACATTATGAGGGTTCGAAGACCCTTTTGATTTAGCAAGGACATTATGAATTCCAGCTGCTTCCAAAACGGCACGCATCGCACCACCAGCAATAATCCCCGTACCCGGAGCTGCAGGTTTTACAAATACAAAACCACCCGAAAACTTTCCATGGATTTCATGAGGTACAGTATCGTTGATAACCGGAACTGTTACAAGGTTTTTCTTTGCATCCTCAATAGCCTTTGCAATTGCATCAGTTACTTCATTTGCTTTACCTAAACCTTGTCCAACTACCCCTTTCCCGTCACCTAAGACAACGATAGCGGAGAAGCTGAAACGGCGACCACCTTTTACTACTTTTGCTACACGATTGATGGCTACAACTCTCTCTTTGAGTTCTGCCTCGTTTACTTTTGCTTTGTTCATTGATTCAGAATTTCAAGATTAGAATTTTAAACCACCTTCTCTGGCACCTTCGGCGACAGCTTTGATATTACCATGATACAAATAGCCATTACGATCAAAAACACATGCTAATACACCTTTTTCTGATGCTTTCTCTGCTATTTTCTTTCCAACTTCTTTAGAGTTATCAATTTTAACTCCTTTCAAACCCAACTCAGTTGAAGACGCAGCAGCGATTGTTTCACCTTTAGAATCATCAATTAATTGAGCATAAATAGTTGTATTTGAACGGAAAACCGACAAACGTGGTCTTTCAGATGTACCTGAAATTTTGTTGCGGATACTCCATTTTATTCTTTGTCTTCTATCAGATTTTACACTTGACATTTTTTTTGCTGTTTTGAGACTTTTATACCAAAAGCCTTGTGTCTAATGATTATTTCTTCTTACCTGAGGTTTTACCAGCCTTACGACGGATAACTTCACCAACAAATCTGATACCTTTACCTTTGTAAGGTTCTACTTTACGTAGTGATCTGATTTTAGATGCAACCAAACCAATCAATTGCTTATCTGTACCCTCAAGTGTAACTAATGGATTTTTTCCTTTCTCCATCGCCGTAGTCACCTTCAATTCAGAAGGAACAACCACATAAACGTTATGGGAGTAACCTAAGCTTAGGTCTAGAACATTTCCATTGTTAGTAGCTTTATAACCCACACCAACAATTTCTAAATCAACTTTATATCCTGTAGTAACACCAATAACCATATTATTGATGAGCGAACGATACAAGCCGTGGAGTGCTTTATGTCTTTTTTGCTCAGTTGGTCTTTCCACTTTTAATTCGGTACCATCAACACTGACAGTCATATCCGAATCAATTTTCTGAGTTAATGTACCCTTAGGACCTGTTACAGAAACGATATTTTGTTCATTAACAGACACCTGAACTCCGTTGGGGAGGGTAACCGGTTTTTTACCAATTCTTGACATTACTTTGATTAGTTTAAGGCTTCAGACAGATAAACTGTCAGAGCGGTCAACAGTGATTAAATTAATTAAAAATGCTTGTTAGTAAACATAGCACAGAACTTCTCCACCTACGTTTAAAGCTCGAGCTTCCTTATCTGTCATTACTCCTTTAGAAGTAGAAACGATAGCCACACCCAAACCATTCAATACACGAGGGATGTCAGTCGAACCTGCATATTTACGCAAACCCGGCTTAGAAACTCTTTTCAATTCAACGATTGCTGATTGTTTCGTTACAGGATTATACTTTAATGCAATTTTGATAACTCCTTGTGGAGCAACTTCCTCGAATTTGTAACTCTGAATAAAGCCTTTGTCATAAAGAACTTTAGTAATTGCTTTTTTGATGTTCGAAGCAGGTATTTCTACAACTCTGTGTCTTGCCTTGATGGCATTTCTGATTCTTGTAAGAAAATCTGCTATTGGATCCGTTGTAATCATTTTTTGATATTTTAAATTGGATACCTAAGCCAACATTAAGAAGTATCGTGAGCACGACTTTCTTAACTGGGCTGCAAAATTAGAAAATATTTTTATTTTATACTACTTTTCTAAACAAAATATACATAAATTAAAGCAAGATTCTTTGAATAATTCTAAAAAATCTACTTTTAATTACAATTATTTCTAATAGAAATTACCAAGAAGCTTTAGTAACACCTGGAATCAATCCTTTACCTGCCATTTCGCGGAAAGTAACACGATTTATTCCAAATTTACGCATATACCCTCTCGGACGACCAGTGAGCTGGCAACGATTATGTAAACGAACAGGCGAAGCGTTTTTAGGTAATTTATCAAGCCCTAAATAATCGCCAGCTGCCTTTAAAGCAGCACGTTTTTCGGCATATTTAGCTACACAAGCAGCTTTTTTTCTATCTCTAGCTTTTATTGATTCTTTTGCCATCGTATGACTATTTTAAAAATAACGAAACCTTAAATTATTTCTTAACACTAGCAAAAGGCATACCCATTGCTTTCAACAATTCATACCCTTCAGCATCTGTGTTCGCAGAAGTTACAAAGGTAATGTCCATTCCTTGAATTTTTGAAATTTTATCAATAGAAATTTCAGGAAAGATGATTTGCTCTTTGATACCGAAAGTATAATTTCCACGGCCATCAAATCCTTTGTCGCTGATTCCTTTAAAGTCACGTACACGAGGTAAAGCAATCGCACAAAGACGATCTAAAAATTCATACATTTTATCTCCGCGAAGAGTTACTTTTACACCAATAGGCATATTTTCACGAAGCTTAAAATTTGATACAGCCTTTTTTGACAAGGTTGCTACGGCTTTTTGCCCCGTAATCATTGTAATTTCATCGATACTGCTATCGATAAGTTTTTTATCTCCAGTAGCGGCACCTACTCCACGATTGACAACAATCTTTTGTAAAGTAGGAACTTGCATAACAGACTTGTATCCAAACTTTTCTTTCAAAGCAGGTACAACCTCATTTACATATTTATCTTTTAAACGTGCCATTTTTAAATTACCGAGGATTTCCGACCCTCATATTTATTAGTAACAAAGTACTAAACGGTAATGATTAAATAAATTTTCCTGTTTCTTTCGAAAATCTTTGAAGTTTCCCTTTCTCATTCAATTTTCTTCCTGTACGAGTTGGATTACCTGTAGCAGGGTCAACCAACATAACATTACTGATATGAATAGAACCGGCAAACTCACGGATTTCGCCTTGTGGATTCTGAGCAGAAGGTTTTACATGTTTTTTCATCATATTAACTCCTTCCACAACCACACGTTGTTTTGAGGCAATTACCTCACTGATAACCCCACGCTTGCCTTTTGCATTTCCGGCTATCACTTCAACTGTATCGCCACTGCGAACATGTTGTTTCTGTTGCTTGTTAAATTTTCTTTCCATTACTTTTTTATTTGTAAAATTGGAAATTATTTAAATTTAAAATTCAGAAGAATTTCAAATTAAAGAACTTCAGGAGCCAAAGAAACAATTTTCATGAATTGCTTCTCACGTAACTCACGTGCAACCGGACCGAAAATACGAGTACCACGTGGCTCATCTTGATTGTTTAATAATACGACTGCGTTGTCTT
>CAYUFZ010000091.1:0-395 GCA_964444025.1 uncultured Emticicia sp. | reverse complement strand
CACTGTTCCTTTCTTCATATTTGAAGAAGATAATGCCGACTTAACCGTAACGACAACTTTATCACCGATAGATGCATAACGCTTCCCTGTACCACCCAATACTCGGATAACAAGTACTTCCTTTGCACCACTGTTATCGGCAACACCTGCTCTTGATTCTTGCTGTAACATTGTCTTAAATAATTTTATAAGCCCCTAACCCACAAGGGGCAATTTTTTAAAATAGCAATCTCGAATATATCGAAGATGATGGGGCTATTACTTCGCTTTTTCTAAGATTTCAACTAATCTCCAATTCTTGTTTTTGCTCAAAGGACGAGTTTCTTGAATCTTAACAGTATCACCGATACCAGCTTCATTGTTATCACGATCACCGAAGAACTCCATGCGGAGTT
>CAYUFZ010000090.1:7396-9743 GCA_964444025.1 uncultured Emticicia sp. | reverse complement strand
ATACCATATTTTATTAGCAACTTGGCTCACGAAATGCCTATCGTGCGAAACCACCACGTAAGTTCCTTCGTATTGTTCTAGTGCTTGAATCAAGATATTGACAGATTGCATATCTAAGTGGTTGGTAGGCTCATCAAGCAACAAAAAGTTTGCTTCAGAAATCAAGACTTTTGCCAAGGCAACCCGAGACTTTTCGCCCCCCGAAAGTACTTTTATTTTCTTAAAGACATCGTCACCATTGAATAAAAAGCAACCCAAAACCGAACGTAATTCTGTATCTGTTTTACTTCCATCGGCATATTTTAGTTCATCTAATAACGTTTCTTCCAAATGCAGAGACTCCATTTGATGCTGGGCGAAAAACGAAAAATTTACGTTATGCCCCAATTTTCTCTCTCCATCGACTGGTTCTGTTCCAGCAATGATTCTCAATAAAGTCGATTTCCCTTTTCCATTAGCACCGATAAGAGCAATTTTGTCTCCTCTTTCTATGATGGCATGGGTATTTTTCAAGATTTTTTTATCTCCATAGGCTTTGCTCACCTTTTCAAGAGAAAATACATTTCTGCCGGGGTTTGTGCCAAATTTGAATTTAAAATGTACTCGGGCATTTGTATCTATGACTTCGTCAATTAATTCGAGTCTGTTAAGAGCTTTTACACGAGATTGTACTTGTCTGGCTTTGGTAGCTTTTGCCTTGAAGCGTTCGATAAACCTTTCGGTTTGTCGGATTTGAGCTTGTTGATTTTCATAAGCCCCTTTTTGAATTTCATTTCTAAGGGCTTTTTCTTCAATATAAAAAGAGTAGTTTCCTGAGTAAGATACTAATTTTGCTCCAGTAACTTCTACGGTTGTTTGGCAGACATTATCCAAAAATTCACGGTCGTGCGAAACAACTATCACGGCATTGTCGTAATTTTGAATATATTTTTCTACCCATTGAATAGAGGGTAAATCCAAGTGGTTGGTTGGCTCATCGAGAAGCAACAAAGCGGGTTTTTGTAGCAATAATTTTGCAAGCATAACACGCATTCTCCAACCTCCTGAAAATTCTTTCAAAGGTTTGCTCAAGTCGTCTGTTTTAAAACCTAATCCCTCTAAAATTTCTTCTGCCTTGGATTGAATCGAATATCCTCCTAAATGGTCGAATTCATCTTGTAATCTTCCCAATTCTTCCACCAACTCGTCTTTATAATTGACATCCATTTCGTGTAATACTCGATCGATTTGGATTTGAAGAAAATTTTCTCTTTCAAATGCCTGCATGGCTACCTGAAGAATAGAGTCTTGGGTTTGGTACGAGAGTAAATCTTGGTTTAAAAAACCTATGCTGCAATCGCCTGCTTTTGATATATTTCCTGCATCGGCTTGGTATTCTCCTACAATCAATCGAAGCAAGGTAGATTTTCCCATGCCATTTAGTCCAATCAAACCGATTTTATCTTTTGGCTTGATTTGTAAATTCGCTCCCTCAAATATGGCTCTTCCTCCAAAATAGAATGATAAGTTACTGATAGTTAGCACTTTGTATTTGTTTATTTTTTTAACAATTCCTTTTAATCGATGAAACGTTTCAAGATGGGAGCATAGCTGTCCACTCGTCTGTCTCTCAAATAAGGCCAGATGGTACGGTATTTTTCAGTTAAGTCCAAATCAATTTCTTGAACATGTACTTCTTCTTTTTCATGAGATGCCAGATAAAGCAAACTTCCAAAAGGATTAGAAACAAAGCTTCCTCCCCAGAATTGCTGTTCTGCCTCAATACCAACTCTATTGACCGAAACTACATGAAGACCGTTGGCAATGGCGTGGCTTCTTTGGATGGTTTGCCAAGCGTTATATTGCTCCTGATTCGTTGATTCGTTCAGCTCATTCAAATCCCAACCGATAGCCGTTGGATAAAATAAAATTTCAGCACCTAAAAGAGCCGTAATTCTAGCCGCCTCAGGATACCATTGGTCCCAGCAAATCAGTACACCAATTTTAGCAAATTTAGTTTCAAATATTTTGTATCCTAAATCATCAGAGTTTGCATCTCCAGGGGTAAAATAGAATTTTTCATAATACCCGGGGTCGTCAGGAATGTGCATTTTTCGATATTTTCCTAAATAACTTCCATCGGCATCTATTACTGCCGTTGTATTATGATACAATCCTGCTGTACGTTTTTCAAATAATGAGGCAATTACAACGACATTATGTTCTCTTGCAACGGAAGAAAGCAGCTCTGTTGTCGGCCCAGGAATGGCTTCTCCCAACAGAAAGTTGGCATGGTCTTCTACATCGCAGAAGTAAAGCGAACTAAATAATTCTTGTAAGCAAACAATATTTGCTCCTTTATTGGCTG